>NZ_LOHE01000044.1 GCF_001559865.1 Abyssisolibacter fermentans | reverse complement strand
GGAGTGGCGGAACTGGCAGACGCACAGGACTTAAAATCCTGCGATCCTTATACGATCGTATCGGTTCGATTCCGATCTCCGGCACCACATTAAACTTAATAATGTTATTATCGCGGGGTAGAGCAGTCTGGTAGCTCGTCGGGCTCATAACCCGGAGGTCGTTGGTTCAAATCCGGCCCCCGCAACCATTAAGGCCCTATGGTCAAGCGGTTAAGACACCGCCCTTTCACGGCGGTAACCCGGGTTCGAGTCCCGGTAGGGTCACCATTTAAGATATTATGGGCGCATAGCTCAGTTGGGAGAGCACCTGCCTTACAAGCAGGGGGTCATAGGTTCGAGCCCTATTGTGCCCACCATAAGTAGAAAACCCAAATCTATGATTTGGTGTAAATCACTTATTTTTAAAATTATCATTGCGGCCTGGTAGTTCAGTTGGTTAGAATGCCAGCCTGTCACGCTGGAGGTCGAGAGTTCGAGTCTCTTCCAGGTCGCCATAAAAATTGCTGGTGTAGCTCAATTGGTAGAGCAACTGACTTGTAATCAGTAGGTTGAGGGTTCAAGTCCTTTCACCAGCTCCATAAAACACATGCGGAAGTGGCTCAGTGGTAGAGCATCGCCTTGCCAAGGCGAGGGTCGCGAGTTCGAATCTCGTCTTCCGCTCCAATAAAACTAAATATGCGGGTGTAGCTCAGTGGTAGAGCCCTGGCCTTCCAAGCCAGTCGCGAGAGTTCGATTCTCTTCACCCGCTCCAATTGTTAAATGCACCTGTAGCTCAGTAGGATAGAGCAACGGACTTCTAATCCGTGTGCCGGGGGTTCGAATCCTCCCAGGTGCACCATATAATGGGGTATCGCCAAGTCGGTAAGGCACTAGACTTTGACTCTAGTATGCGTAGGTTCGAGTCCTGCTACCCCAGCCATTATGACCCATTAGCTCAGTTGGCAGAGCACCTGACTTTTAATCAGGGTGTCCGGCGTTCGAGTCGCCGATGGGTCACCAATTAAATAAATACTGGAGAGGTACCGAAGTGGTCATAACGGGGCGGTCTTGAAAACCGTTAGGGTTTACGCCCACGTGGGTTCGAATCCCACCCTCTCCGCCATAACATTAAAGATGATTTGCTTTGGAGAAGTACTCAAGTGGCTGAAGAGGCTCCCCTGCTAAGGGAGTAGGTCCTTTACGGGGCGCGAGGGTTCAAATCCCTCCTTCTCCGCCATAGCAATATTAACGGGGTGTAGCGCAGTTTGGTAGCGCATCTGGTTTGGGACCAGAGGGCCGCGGGTTCAAATCCTGCCACCCCGACCATTTAATTAAATCCTTTATGGTAAATATAGATTTTAGGACTATAGCTCAGCAGGTTAGAGCGCACGCCTGATAAGCGTGAGGTCGGTGGTTCGAGTCCACTTAGTCCTACCATATAGGGGCCTTTAGCTCAGTTGGTTAGAGCGCCCGGCTCATAACCGGTAGGTCTGGGGTTCGAGTCCCTGAAGGCCCACCATAATTGCCCAGATAGCTCAGTCGGTAGAGCAGAGGACTGAAAATCCTCGTGTCGGTGGTTCGATTCCGCCTCTGGGCACCATTATTGTTAGCTTCTGATTTTTACGGGAGCTATTAAAAATGTGTAACGGGGTGTAGCGCAGTTTGGTAGCGCATCTGGTTTGGGACCAGAGGGCCGCGGGTTCAAATCCTGCCACCCCGACCATATAGATAAAAAAGACTCCTATTAGGAGTCTTTTGTTGTAAGTTTTTTTAAAAATTCTAAATATATTTCTAGTATTTTTATTTTCTTTTCATTAATCTTTAACTCCTACTCACTTCGTTTCTAAGAGTAAGCGATTTACAAGAAACCATAGATTTCTGTACTCTGCTTTCTAAAATTTTGTCTTTCACGTCTTTGATATTATCTATTTTGTTAATTTTCAATCTGTAACTTTTATTTACTTTCGGTTCTAGGAGTAAGCTATTAACACAAAATCTTAGATTTGAGTTCTCTGCTTTTGCATAAGCTTTTTCTTTTTACATGCTATTATAAATAATACAATAAGTACAACAATAAATGCTACTATTGGAAATATAATTGCGATAATAGATATTACGATGGAAGCTATGATTTCTATTCCAGCTACAATAAAATTTGCTAATCCTCCCGTAATACCTGTAGACACTCCTCTTATTACAGTAGAGCTAACTTGTATAACACCAGAAATTGATCCACCTGCAATTACTGATAGAGACCATTTTAGTAAAGGTGACAATTCATGCAGACAAGACGCCATAACGGTTATACCAGCTAAAATAGCTATAGGAGTTGCAATAGTATCTAATATATTGTCTAACCAAGGAACAAAATATGCAGTTATTTCTATAATGGTTGCAGCTAAAAATACAATAAGTGCTGTATATGTTCCTATCCAGGCAAAATTTGATGATAATTCAAGAAGACCACTAATGCTACCAATGCTCATAATTAATAAGGGTACAAATATCCTAAAGCCACAAGCAGCACTAAGTCCTATTCCTATCATTAAGCTAAATAAAACATTCATTTTTTTATCCTCCAGAGTTTAATACTAACTTAATTATAGAATACATAGAAAGTAATGTCTACAAGTAAGATATATAGCAAAGATAAAAATACATAAATATACAAATATATATTGACAACAGTTCACTAGTATAGTACTATTATATTAAATATTTAGATAATTATTTAATTGTTTAATATGTATATATTTTTTATATACCAATTAAAAATTTATAGCTCATTAGTAAATAATTTGGAGGTAAGATATGAATAATTCTTTTAAGGCGCTTTCAGATCCTACTAGAAGAAAAATATTAGAAATGCTTCACGATGAAGATTTAACAGCGGGTGAAATAGCTGAAGGTTTTAACATGAGCAAACCATCAATCAGTCATCATTTAAATATATTAAAAAATGCTGAACTCGTTTTATGGGAAAAAAAGGGACAAAATATTTATTATTCTCTTAATACAACAGCTTTTCAAGATATAATTAAATGGTTTTTGGATTTTAAAAATGATGGAAATAATAATTTTAAGGAGGGTTAATATGAAAGTGAATAAGATATTAATTATATTAATTTTACTATCAATAGTTTGTACTGCATTTGTATATAGTTATATTCCGAATGAAGTACCGAGTCATTGGAATATAAAAGGTGCTATAGATGAATATCAATCAAAAGAGTTTGTATTTTTTACAGCAAGTCTTCCGTTATTACTTTATGTATTTATGATAATAATACCAAAAATAGATCCGAAAAAGAAATCATATATGAAGCATAAAAAGGCTTATAGAATATTTATATATGCTTTGATACTATTTTTTATTGTCATTCATTGGTTAACTATTGGTGTTTCTTTAGATTATAATTTAAATATTTCTAGTTATATAAAAATAGGAGTTGGGTTACTCTTTATTATATTAGGAAATTATATGGGACAATTAAGACATAATTATACATTCGGTATCAAAACTCCTTGGACACTTGCAAGTGAAAAAGTATGGAAGAAAACTCATAAAGCAGGTGGGTATGGATTTATAATATCAGGATTAATCTTTATTTTAACTGCAATATTTAATAATGAAATGTCTTTTTATATTGCTTTGGGGAGTTTATTAATTATAGTATTAGCATTAACAATATACTCATATTTGTTATATAAAAAACTTGAGAATAATTGAGGTGTATAAATAATGAAAAGGTGTAACTATAGATTATTTTCAATACCTAGTTGTAATCAAGAATTCAAAAGCAACTATAACATTAGTTAGGTAAATTTATTTTATAGAGATTAAAATTATGGGATGCCTTAAAAATATTTTGAGACATCCCATTTTATATACATTAGAGAAGTTTTATTGCATGGATACAGTGAGAGAAAAAAAGATTAATACATTAAAATAATAAGTAATAATATTGCAGATTTTGAATTTAGATTTGCCCTATTGTGGTTAATGTCCTTTGAAAATCATAGTTTATATAATATAATAATTATAGACTAATTGTGGGGGATAAAAATGTATGATTTAAATGAAGTGAAAAATTATTGTTTAGTATGTAAGAAATGTAGGTTGCATGAAACAAGAACTAATATCGTATTCGGAGAGGGTAATAAAGATGCGGATATAATGTTTATTGGTGAAGGACCTGGTTATAATGAGGATAAACAAGGGAAACCATTTGTAGGAGCAGCAGGACATCTTTTAGATAAGATATTAGCTGCAATAAATTTAAATAGAAATGATATATATATAGCCAATATTGTAAAATGTAGACCACCAAGTAATAGAAATCCGTTACCTGAAGAGATGAGCTCATGCATAGAATATCTAAGATGGCAGGTTAAATTAATAAATCCTAAAATAATAGTATGTTTAGGAGCTGTATCGGCAAGAAATATTATAAGTCCTGATTTCCGCATAACAAAAGATAGGGGTCAGTGGATTAATAAAGGTAAATTTTATATTATGCCTACTTACCATCCAGCTGCAGTTTTGAGAGATGATAATAAAAAAAGGCCCGTATGGGAAGATTTTAAAAAAATTAGAGAAAAATATGACGAATTAAAATAGAATTATCCTGATTATTTATATAACCCAAATAATATGCTGTATAGTGCAGAGAACATAAATTTTAATTTAGCGTGAATCGCTTACTCAGACGAAGTAATGAGTCTGAGATACATCTATAATCTATAATTAACTCCTACTCATTTTTCTTAGGAGTAAGCGATTCACATAAAATCATAGATTTTATTTTTCTGCTTATAATTTTCTATGAATAATCTAGGTATTATAAGGAGTAACTTTATGGATTCAAAAATTTTATTAGTAATTGCTTTTACTTTCATTGTTCATTTAATTAACACTGTATCTTATTCTATGCGAATTGTTGGAATAAGAACTGGTAAGATTGCAGTTTCATTTGCTTTATTTAATGTTTTAGCATTAGCTTCAAGAACAGCAAATACTTTGCAAGGACCATTACTCGCAAAGACTGTTGAAAATACGATTAAATATGGTTTGAATACAGATTTAATCCACATATTTAGGATGATTTTAGTGGCTACTACATTTGCTTCTATTATTGGAATGTTTTTAATACCAACATTTCAAAGGTTGTTTAGTAAAGCTGTACTTACATTTGATGTTTATAGATCCATCCCTAAATTAATATTTCATAGTTTTTCTAAATCTGGAGTTAAGCATTTTAAAAGGTGTATAAGTATACCAAGTAGAGCAAATATAAAATATATAAAAATAATAAAACCTAAAACAATTAAAATAATGATATTAAATATTTTTGCTGTAGGATTATTGACAACAGGAACGTTAGCTTCGTTATATGCAGGTGTATTAAATCCTGACTTTAGAACTACAGCTAGTACTCTTACACCAGTTATAACTGGTTTTGCTACAGTTGTCATGGTGATTTTTATTGATCCATTTTTATCTGTCATGACAGATGATGTGATAGAAGGTAAAACTAGTGAATCGGAATTTAGGATGAACATAATGGCAATTACTATTAGTAGAATTATTGGTACTTTGTTTTCTCAAGTACTATTAATTCCAGCTGCGTATATAATCAGTTTTATAGTATTGAAAATTTTATAAAATGCACTGACTAAATTACAAAAGACCGTTTAGATTACAAAATTTACTTTAACTAGGTTCTAAAACAAACGCTTTTGCAAAATATTTAGTATTATATTGAAATTCTAATGGCCTAAATGTAGCTTTTGAAAACTTTGCTAAGTAATTATATTTTTTATTATTTAAATCGCTAATTTTTTCCATAAGAGATTGTGCAGGGTTAATTCTAAATGATTCATAAAATTGAAATATCGCAATACGGTTTTGCACAGGTCTAGATTTGAATGTTACTGTATCAGTTGTAGATGACTGCTCGGAAATTTCTATGGTAACATTAAATGTTTTCTTTAGATTAATTGTTAATATTTTCGATATTTCATTTATGTCTTTTAGTTGTGATTTTATCAAGGTACTTGATCCTATAGACGTTTCAAAATTATAGATTTCTTGTTTAGGTATACCGCTTGTTACGGTAATTGTTTTTGAAGCTGCAACGTTAGGATTCACTTTGGAAAATTCTGTCATCAAAGACCAATAACTATTATTTGTGACAATACTTCCTTTACAACAAGAATCATTTTTATATAGTAATAAGGTAAACATTAATTGTCCATTCTTAAAAGAACCATTCCATGAAAGTGATTCACTAAATTCATTATTTGTATTTATATAACCAATTCTATCAGGAAGCTTTGGTAAAATAAAAGTTTCATTGCCGTTTCTAGTTGCATAGAAACAAATAGGAATATAATCTATTAAATCACCTTCTTTTTTTCCTACATTTAGCTTACTAGGAAAACCTGAATAATACCAACATGCATTAGTGTCGGGAAATAGCGGTTTTATAACAGTTCCATAACTGGATTGCATAATATTTTCTGAGCTCTGTTGATATATACTTTTGTTATTAGATATAGTAAACAACTCACTTCCTCCAATATTATTTTGTTTTTGTGAAAATTTTAAGTCTACAAACTTAGATATATCATAATTTTTAGTATTGTCGGGCAAGCATTTCAAAATTTTTCTATTTTTAAGTTTGTCAATGCTGGACATTTTGATAATATCTTTTTTCATTATTGAAGTAGTATACCAATGACCACAATAATAATAGTAGCATTTTATAACATAAAGATCTTCATAATAGGGTTTGATATAGTACTGAGTATTATTATTCAGTGTAATTTTATACAAAATTAGTTCTTACCTCCTTTATAGATTTTAAAAATATATATTTTTATTGGAACAGTATGTCTGATTTATTATTAAGTTAAGACGCAAAAAATATATTTACAAGTACAAAAAATAAAAATGTATGTAAATTCACTATACTTTTTTACTACATATGTATGTAAGTATTCATTTAACGTGAGTATATTTGAGATAATATCATTTTAAAAATATAGTTAGAAAAAGTATTCATATAATTTTCCATAATGTACATAGTGAGTTGGTATGATCGAAATTTAATGCAAGTCTTTTAATCAGAAGGATGTAGTAGAGTATTAATTAATAAAAATACAAAACAATAGTATATGGGGTACTGTCAATAGTAATCTTAAAATATACATAAAAATACATATGTTTTATATCAAAATCCTTGATTAATAGTATTATTTTATATACTATTAATAATAGTAAGTAAAAATTATTATGAGAGTTGATTGTATGTTTAATATAAAAGTTTCAGATATTATAAAAAACGCTTCAAATAATGCAGTCTTTAAAAGAGGAGTAAATTATTTTAAGGCTAATAAAGTAAATAAAGTTCAATATGATCGTATTAGTAATGTAGTTTTAGCACAGGTTTTAGGTAGTGAAAATTATCATGTTGAAATATGGTTTGATGATGATGGAAAAATTGAAGATGTTTCATGTGATTGTCAAGCTTGTTATTCATGGAATGGATACTGTAAGCATATAGTTGCAGCATTGCTTTATATTGTTGAAGCTAGTAAAGTACAACAGATATTAAAACCAGAAAAATTACGTGCTGATAAGAAAATATTAGAGTTTTTTCAATATAAACTACAAGATATGCGTAAGTTAATAAAAATTGAATATAATCTAGAGGTTGATTCAAGTAAATATATTAAATTATGGCTGAGATTAGGCGATAATAGAATGTATAATGTAAAAAATATAAAGAGTTTTATTGAAGCTTTGATGAGATGTGAAGAAATATATTTTGGTAAACAATTAACATTTAGTATTAAAGATTATAAGTTTGAACAAACAGATAATAAGATAATAGATTTTTTAATAGATATTTATAGAGATTATGATAATATTAGTGGTTTTACTTGGGGATATTCTAAAAATTATAATTTTGATGGGAAATATTTGATCTTAAATAATAATAATTTGAAAATATTATTGAATTTATTAGAAAATAGCAAAACATTTAAAGTTTATGCTGATAAATTAGTATTAGAAAATGTTGAAATTAAAAATGAAGATATGCCTTTAGAATTTTCTTTTTATGAAGAAAATAATACATTATGTTTATCCATTGAAAATGATGATAACTTGATGCCATTTACATATGATGGTGAATATTTTTTAAAGGGTAATACTATATATAAAATATCTGATTATCAGAAGAAAAACATACTACCTTTTTATGAAAATATCATGATAAACAATAATAATTCTATTCCTATAAATAATGATATAGCTGGACAATTTTTTTCTCACATATATCCTACAATGAAACAGTTAGGTAATGTAAAAATACATGAAACAGTAAAAAACAGAATACAAAAACATGAATTGAATTCCAAAGTATACCTTGATAGAGAAGGAGACAAAATAACAGCTATTATTAAGAATAATTATGGAGAATATGAATTTAATCCATTAAGAGAAAATGAACTAATAGAGGATAAGGATAAAATAATATTAAGAGATGTTCAAAAAGAAAATGATTTACAAGAATATTTATCTAAATATAATTTCAAAGTATCGAAAGAAAATTATTTTATTGATAATGAAAATGATATTTATGATTTTTTAATGTATGGACTAGAAGAATTAAAGAGCAGGGCTTTTGTATATTATTCTAATCAGTTTAAGCAAACATCTGCAATCAAGAAAAAACCATTATCAACGAATATAACCTATAACAATGGCGAAGATTATTTAACTTTTGATTTTTCAATAGATGGAATAGACGATACAAATTTAATAGACATTTTGAATTCTTTTAAAGAGAAAAAGAAATTTTATAAGCTATCTGACGGTTCATTACTGTCTTTACAAAACAGTCAATTTGAGCAATTTATTGATTTATTAGATTATACAAATATAAGTGATGAAGATATAAAATTAGGAAACATTAAACTACCAAAATATAGAGCTTATTACTTGAATGAACAGCTAGATGAAATGAAAATAAAAAGCAATAAGAAAAACATGGGTTTTAAACAGCTAATAATGAGATTAAAAGAGCCAAAGGATGAAAATTATTGTTTGCCAAATGAGGTAGATGGAATACTTAGAGATTATCAAGAAATTGGATATAATTGGTTAAGAATGTTATCTGAGTATAGTTTTGGAGGTATACTAGCTGATGATATGGGTTTAGGTAAAACAATACAAATGTTAGCATTTTTAAGAGCAAATCACCAGGAGGGAAATAAAAGTAAATTATCATTAATTGTTGCACCTACATCACTAATTTATAATTGGCTTAGTGAAGCTGAAAAGTTTATTCCTTCGCTTAATATTAAAGTGATTGATGGAAGTAAAGATGAAAGAGATGTAAAGCTCAATAGCTTAGATAATACGGATGTAATTATAACTTCATATACATTGGCAAGAAATGATATTGATATATATGAAGAAATTAATTTTGATACGTGTATTTTAGATGAAGCTCAGCATATAAAGAATTTCAATTCAAAAACAGCAAAAGCTGTTAAAAAAGTTAAGGCTAAAAATAAATTTGCTTTGACAGGAACGCCAATTGAAAATTCATTATCAGAGTTATGGTCTGTATTTGATTTTATAATGCCTGGATATTTATATAATATAACAAAATTTAGAGAATCATTTGAAAAACCAATAGTTAAGCAGCAAAATGAGAAAGCTTTGCTATCTCTTAGAAAACATATATCACCTTTTATTATCAGAAGGATAAAAAAAGATGTATTAGAAGACTTACCTGATAAAATAGAAAATAAAATTATAGTAGAGTTAAATGAGAGTCAGAAAAAAGTATATTTAGCATATTTGTATAAATATAAAGAAGAAATTGAGAATTTAATTTTAGATAAAGGTTTTGCAAAAAGTCAAATTAAAATATTAGCAGCTCTTACTAGAATGAGACAAATTTGCTGTCATCCCAAATTGTTTTTAGATGATTATAATGAAGGGAGTAGTAAATTAGATCTTTTACTCGAGCTTCTAGATGAGCTTTTAGAAGGAAAACATAGAGTTTTAATATTTTCTCAATTTACATCAATGCTAAAATTGATAATAGAAAAATTACAAGAAAAAGATATAGACTATTTTTATTTAGATGGGGCAACTAAACCACTTGAAAGGCATCATATGGTTAATGATTTTAATAATGGTATGAATCAAGCGTTTTTAATATCATTAAAAGCAGGAGGAACAGGACTTAATTTGACAGGTGCTGATACTGTTATTCATTTTGATCCTTGGTGGAATCCTGCTGTAGAGCAGCAAGCAGAAGATAGAGCATATAGAATAGGACAAGAAAAAGTAGTACATGTCATGAAATTAATTACTAAAGGAACAATAGAAGAAAAAATATATGCATTACAGCAGAGAAAAAAAGAAATGATAGACAGTATTATAAAGCCAGGGCAAACTATGCTTACAAAGCTTAATGAGGAGGAAATAAGAGATTTATTTGATATTACTAGATAAATTAGTTGTAGAATAATCGATTTCTATAATAATTTTTAAAATGACAAATAATTCAATTAATAATAAATTGCTACAATCCCTATCCATATATGTATTAAATTTATAAAAAAGCTATTAATGAATTGCTTTAGAGAAGGGCTAAATCATAATAATGTAAATATATTACAAAAAATAATGTGGAAAAAATATGTGCATGAGGTTAAATATTTCATGCACATATTTGTTAATGTAATATGATATAGATACATGTTAACGACACATGAATATTTTTTACAGGCATAAACTTTTAATATCAAAATTTGTATTTAAGTTATTTTATATTAGCAACAATATCATTTATATTAATTTCATTGTCAAGCATACCATTATCAATTAAGAATTTTTGAGTAGCTTCTAAGCCTTTAGCATCTTCTGGTGTAAATGCTGGATCAAAATTATACCAATCAAACATTTCCTTGACTGCTTTTTCATCTAAATCAGTTTCTTTAGCAGTTATTTTTATGGCTTCATCTTTATTTTCATTTATCCATTTAATGCTGTCAGACTGAACTTTTAAAAATCTCTTAACAATATCAGGATGTTCATCAATGACTTTTTTACTTGCTGCGACAACTATAGTAGCATCAATTAAACCTTCACCTGTAGTTAAAACTTTAGCACCACTCTTAACAGAATTATAAGCTGCTGGTCCAGCAACTAAGGCTGCATCTATTTCACCATTTGCTAAAGCTGCCATAGCATCAGGTATACCCATAGACATAAATTTCACATCATCCTTTGATAAACTTTCATTATCAAGTGCAGCAATTAATAATTGATGTAGGATAGTTCCTTTAGGACCGCCGACTTTTTTATCTTTTAAATCTGCCATACTTTCTATATTATCAGAGTTTGTTACAATCATGAATGCTTTTGGGCATCTACTAAATGTGCTGATGATCTCTAAATCGACACCATTGGCAGCTGCTAATATTACAGATGTTCCACCAACAGCATTTAAAAAATCTATCTCACCTGCTGCTAAAGCTTCAGTTTGTTTTGGTCCTGCTGTTAATGTTGAAAATTCAACTTTTATATTGTCATTTTTAAATTCATTTGCAAATAATTGATTGTTTTTTTGTATTATTGATGGTACATTCAAAGGTGCTTTCACATAGGTTAAAGTAATTTTTTCTAGAGAAGCTTGTTGGTTATCTTTACAACCTACAAAAACAAATAATAAACTTATAGCTAAAATAATACATATGTACTTCTTAAACATGATAAATCCTCCTTTAATGTTTGCTAATTGTATTAATAATATCTTCTTTTAAATTTAATAGAGATTTTGAAACCATATCTCGTGGATAGGTATATTGTGTCAAATCATATTCTTTTGAAATTTTGCCTTTATTTAATATTAAAATTTTATGACCTAATAACAAAGCTTCTTCAACATTATGGGTAATAAAAACAATTGTTCTTTTATAAATTTCATAGATGCTTAACAGTTCATGTTGAAGTTTTTTTCTTGTAAAATAATCCAGAGCTGCAAAAGGTTCGTCCATTAACATGACTTCAGGATTATAAGCCAAGGTTCTAGCGATAGAAGTTCTTTGTGCCATACCTCCTGAAATTTGATTTGGATATGCTTTTCTAAAATTATTGAGTCCCATAATATCTAGATATTTTTGAATAAGAGATGTATCCTTATGATCAAGTGAAAACATAATATTATCTTCCACATTTAACCAAGGCATAAGTCTGCTTTCTTGAAAAACAGTACCTATTTTGCTATTTGTACCTTGTATGTGAATATTACCTTCAGTAGGCATTTCTAAATTTGCAATTAATCTAAGTAAGGTAGTTTTCCCACATCCGCTTTTTCCTAAGATAACTGTTATAGTTTTATCTTCAAAGGTATACGAAATACCGTTTAAAACTGAAATAACTTGATTATTTACCAAATATTTTTTTGTTATTTTGTCCAAAGTAACATTAGCCATATAAACACTTACCTTCCCTGAAATTTATTTATTAAAATTCTAAATAACCAATCTATAAAAGTTCCCAAGGTGCCTATAACTAAAATACCTACAATTACCTTGTCAGGTCTAGATAACTGTTGAGAATCTAAGATAAGATAACCAATACCTGAAGATGCAGCAATTAATTCAGCACCTATAATGGCTCTCCAGCTGTAACCAAGTCCTATTCTCATACCAACTAATATATCCTTTAAAGCGGATGGCAAAATTATTTTAATGAATATTTTATATTTACTAAAACCAAAAGATTGTCCAACTTCTATGAGTTTTATATCACAATTAGAAATACCTTTTAGTATGTTTAACAGCATTGGAAAGAATGAGGCTAAAATTATTACAATTAATTTTGATTTTTCACCAATGCCAAACCACAAAATAAGCATAGGTATTAATGCTAAAGGCGGCACATGTCTTAAAAATTCTAACAAAGGATTAAAAATATAATAAACATTTTTTTTAAGTCCCATAAAAACACCTATAGGAAATGCAATTAAAAAAGAAATACTAAAGCCTAATATTACTCTGGTTAAACTAACAGCCATATGTTTTAACAATTCACCACTTTTTAATAGTGCAAAAGCCGTTTTAGCAACTCTAATAGGTGATGGTAGAATGTAAAGACTCCAATAACCTAAATTAGTTACCAAAAACCATAATAATAGAATAAAAAAAGGTATACTCCATCTTAGAATTTTATACTTTATTTTCATATTCTATCACCATTATGACATCTTTCTGTGCAATATAAAACTTCTATTAAATTAATAGTAATGTTATTATCGCTAATCATTTTTGTAGTAACTGGATTTAACCAAATATAATTTAACATGATATACTCCTTAAAAGAATATTATTATTCAACAAAATATATTATACAATACAAAA
This sequence comes from Abyssisolibacter fermentans, assembly GCF_001559865.1. Lineage (NCBI taxonomy): Bacteria > Bacillati > Bacillota > Clostridia > Eubacteriales > Clostridiaceae > Abyssisolibacter > Abyssisolibacter fermentans. The sequence continues at coordinate 8,393 of NZ_LOHE01000044.1, read as the reverse complement.
GTGACTAACACAATATTGAAAATCATTATCAAATATATTAAAAAATTACAGAGAAGGACATCTATGTTAAATATAATGTATTTAATAAATTAAAACATTAAATTGTTAAGAAAATTTTAATGTTTTATTAATGTGTCTGTAAGGTTACTTAGGTATAATAGGGATTATATCATTAACAAATGATTAAATAAAAATTAAGGAGAGAACATAGTATGAAAAAGAAGTATATAATAATTGCTATATTAGTATTGATTATAGGATTTGTTGGATATCAAAAACTTAGCAAGCCAGCTGTAAGTACAGAAGTTAAACAAGTAGAAGAATATGAAGTTAAAAGAGGAAATATAGAAACTTATATTACTGGAAGTGGAAATATAGGATCTAGCATAATAAAAGAACTAAAAACAAAGGATACAGCTTCTATAGATGCTATATTTGTTAAGGTTGGAGAGAAAGTTAATAAAGATGATGTAATAATAAAGTTAAAAAATGATGATGATGACAATCACAATATAATTGATAGGAAATTAGAAATAGATCAATCACAAAAAGAGCTAAACAAATTAAAAGAAAAAAGGCAATACTTAACTGTAAAATCACCTTATGATGGAACTATAACAGAATTATACCTAGAAGAAGGTAATACAGTATCAGAAGGAACCAGTATAGTAAGAATAACAAATAAAGAAGTATTGGAATTAATAGTGCCTTTTAATAAGCATTATGTAGATAAAATGACTGAGGGTATGCAGGCAGAGGTGTTTTTACCTGAATTTATGCAGACATTGAAAGCTAAAATTACTAATATTAACAGAGAGGCCAAGAGCACATCAACAGGAGCATTGATTAGTTATGTAACAATAGAAGTTGAAAATATAGGTGCTTTATCAGAAAACACAAAAGCACGTGGTAGAGTAAAAATAGATGGTACAACCCTTTCTTCATATCAGGAAAGCACGTTAAAATGGAAGGTAAATAAAGATGTAAAGCTAAAAATATCGGGAGAAATTAGTAAAATTAATATAAAAGAAGGACAAAAAATTAAAAAAGGAGACATAATAGCTCAAATTGAAAATGATGATATTATGTATCAAATAGAAATGAAAGAAAGACAATTAGCTAATGATAGAAAGAAATTTAATGATTTAAGTAAAGATGACAATTCAGCTATAAATTCACCTATAACAGGTACTGTTGTATCATTAGATGTAGTTAGTGGAGAAAATGTTTCAGCAGGTCAAACTATAGGTAAGGTAGCTAATTTAGATAGTTTTAATATCAAAATTAATGTGGATGAATTAGATGTACTGAAAATAAAAGAAGGTCAGAAAGCATTTGTAAACGTAGCAGCTGTAGAAGAAAGTGTATATGAAGGTACTGTAAAGTCAGTTTCATTTGAAGGTGCAGTTAACAATGGAACAGCCATGTATGCAGTTACTATAGAATTAAATAACAATGATAAAATGGATTTACTGCGATTAGGGATGAGTGCAAATGCAAAAATAGTATTAGATTCACAAAAAGATATATTAGTAGTACCAAAACAATATGTCAAAAAAGACGATCAAGGATATTTTGTAATTCTTAAAAATGGCGGTGAAGAAACAAAAAAAATCTATGTAGAGACAGGTTTAGTATCTGAAAATGATGCTGAGATAATATCTAATCTAAAAGAAGGAGATATATTAGTAAATGAATAGTCAATTAGTTATAGATATGAAAAATGTAAAAAAAATATACTCTAATGGAAGTCTCAAAGTTGAAGCATTAAAGGGCATAGATATGACAGTTGAGGAAGGAGAATTTGTATCTATTGTAGGTACTAGTGGTTCCGGTAAATCAACTTTAATGAATATTATTGGATGTCTTGACATATTGTCATCTGGACAATATTTTCTAAAAGGTAAAGATATAAACTCTTATACAGAAAAAGAATTATCAATACTAAGAAATAAAAACATTGGTTTTATATTTCAAAAATTTAATTTATTGACAAAACTGAATGCCTATGAAAATGTAGAACTTCCGTTATTGTATCAAGGTGCTAAGAAAAAAGAAAGACACATCAAAGTTACTAAAGCATTGCAGCAAGTTGGACTAGCTGATAGGATGGATCATAAACCATCTGAAATGTCAGGAGGACAGCAGCAAAGAGTTGCTATTGCTAGATCCTTAGTATGTGATCCAGCATTAATATTAGCTGATGAACCAACAGGAAATTTAGATAGCAAATCTTCAAAAGAAATAATGGATATATTGATAGATTTGAACAAACAAGGAGCAACACTCGTTCTAATAACACACGATAATGATATTGCACAAATGGCTAATAGAACAATAAGAATAAAAGATGGTGAAGTAGTTAGTCAAAAACAAATAAAAGAGGGATATTAATATGAGTTTAAGGATAATACTTAAATTGTCTATAAAAGAGATATTTGCGAGTAAGCTAAGATCATTTTTAACAATGCTTGGTGTAATTGTAGGAGTATTTTCTATAATACTTATAGTATCATTAGGAAGAGGGGCAACTTCATCTATAACAGCTGACTTAGAAAAAGAAGCTAATGGTATTAGCATTAATCTTTCAACAGATAAAAAAATAATGAGTTATGATGAAATACTAAAGTATTATAAAAGGTTCAATATTGAACACGTGAGTCCTACGATATCAACTGGAGGAGAATTAAAAAAAGGTAGCTTGACTTCATCAGCTTCAATAAGGGGAGTCGATTATAATTACAGCAATATAAAAGAGGTAAAGTTAGAAAAGGGCAGATTCATTACTCCGTTGGATGTTGATTTTAGAAGCAAGGTTATTGTAATCAGCTATAAAGTAGCTCAGGAATGTTTTAAAGATAAAGATCCTATTGGAGAATATATGCAATTAAATGGAGATGAGTATAAAGTTATCGGTTTAACAGAGAAAGAAGAAGGTTTATTTTCTTATTCACCAAGCTTAGGATATATACCAATAACTACAGCAAAATCTGCTTTTCATTCAAAAATAAGAGAAATATTAGTAACAGCAAAAAGCAAAGACGAAGTAAATAAACTTGCTTCAGAGCTAAAAGAAGAACTAGACAAATATTATAATCAAGAAGCAAATGCAACTAAGTATTATGAAATTTTTACAGCAGAATCTGTTTTAAAACAGGTAAATAAAACAACAGGAATACTTTCAATGATGCTTGGAGGAATTGCATCAATATCATTGTTAGTAGGTGGTATAGGGATAATGAATATTATGTTCGTATCAGTAAGTGAAAGAACTAGAGAAATTGGCATAAGAAAATCACTCGGTGCTCAAAGAAAAGACATTTTGATACAGTTTCTTGTAGAAGCTTCTGTGGTTAGTGGTGTAGGAGGATTATTTGGAATAGCATTAGCACAAATAGCAAACATGTTAATTGGTAAATTTTCTCCTATAAATCCTGTGATGGGAATGGATGTAGTGTTAGGAGCATTTGTATTTTCATTACTAATAGGTGTTATATTTGGAGTTTATCCAGCAAATAAAGCAGCTAAACTTAAACCTATAGATGCTTTAAGATTTGACTAGAATAATAATAAGCTTATTGTTGAAGTATATGTAATATTTTATATTTATAAAATTAATATATTATTAATATAATAGTAACAAATTTATAATAATAACATAGTATACTAATAGCATAGCATATCAAATCAATAGACTGATATCGAAGTTTAATAAAATCAACCCCTTGTATAAACTGATGGCATCGACCATCAGTTTTAATTTTAAGCAGAAACAGGGATGATTTACTCCTAGAAATGAAATGAGAGGGAGCATTATTATTTAAAGTGAATTTTGAAACGTTTACTCAAATAGATTCTAATTTTTATTAGTGATTATAAACTATTTTATAAGAGGTAAAATTCTGTTAAAATTAGATATAACAATAGAATAAGATAGGAGAATGTTATATTATGACATTAACAGAATTGAACTCAAATATGATAGAAAAATTCAAAGAATATGAACTTGTATTAGGTGATGGCAATGAAAATAGCAAAATATTTTTAATAGGGGAAGCACCAGGTGCTAAAGAAGTACAGCTAAAAAAACCCTTTGTCGGGAAAGCAGGAGAAAATTTAAATGAGTTTTTAAAGGTATTAAACTTAGATAGAAATGATTTATATATATCAAATACTGTGAAATTCAGACCAACAAAACTAAGTCCTAAGACTGGTAAACCAATAAATAGACCACCGACAGCAAAAGAAGTCAAAGAATTTACAGATTTCTTATACGAAGAAATTAGTATAGTAAAACCTCAAATTATAGTTACATTGGGAAACACACCTTTAAAAGCAGTTTTGGGAGATAAAACCGCGAGAGTTGGAGAGCTACATGGTAAACTATTGGAAATTAAAATACTAAACAACTTATACAAGTTGTTTCCTCTTTATCATCCAGCTGCAATAATATATAACCAAAAACTAAAAGATGTTTACCAAGAGGATTTAAAAAAGCTTAGTGTTGAATTGAAGTAGGTGTTTAAATGGATTGGTATGAAATAAATAGAAAAGATGATGATACTTTTATAATAAGAGAACCTCATCATTGGGAAAAAACAAATATCTATTACTTAATAGGTACTGAGTATAATTTATTAATTGATAGTGGAACAGGTATAAGAAAATTGAAAAAACTATTAAAAAATATTGATAATAAAGAAATACGTGTAGTAACAACGCATGTACATTGGGATCATATAGGTAATCATAATGAATTTGAAAAAATATATGTACATGAAAATGAATATGACTGGATTAAAAAAGGTATACCATTGACACTCGAGATAATTAAGAAAAATTTATTTAGAGATGTTGATTTAAAATATATATCAAGTGATGAATATAAATTATTTAAAACCGATAAAGCATACAAAATAAAAGAAGGATATATATTTGATTTAGGAAATAGAAAAATTGAAGTTATTCATACTCCTGGTCATTCACCGGGGCATATTGCGTTGTTTGAAAAAGAAAAAGGAGATATATACGTAGGAGATATAATATACGAAGGTACACTTTATTGCAATTATGAAAGTACAAACCCTGAAGATTATTATAAATCAATAAAAAAGCTATATAATATGCGATCTGCTTTTAAACATGTATTATGCGGTCATAATACGTCTGTAATATCTATTGATATATTAAAAGATATAATGCTTTTGATGGATGAGATAAAGAGGAAAAATAAACTAAAGCATGGATCTGGAATTCATAAATGCAATAATGTTGAAATTATTATATGATTAAGCAAAAACAAAAACTCAGATAGACTGTTATCTGAGTTTTGTCAATGCTAAAGACTGTTGATTGCATAAAATGGTAGATATATTTACTATTATTATATAAATAAATTATGGTTAGCATCATCTGTTTCACCAAGATATGCTGCTACTCCACCTAATTCAATTCCATCAATAAGTTCTTCTTTTTTAATTCCCATAACATCCATGGACATTGTACAAGCTACTATTTTTACTCCATTATTCATGGCTGATTTGATTAAATCTTCTAACGAATTAACATTTTTATCTCTCATAACTTTTTTCATCATTGCTGATCCCATTCCAGCCATATTCATTTTTGAAAGCTGTAATTTTTTAGTTCCTTTTGGCATCATGAATCCAAACATTTTTTCTATTAATGATTTTTTTACTTTAACTTTTTCATCTTTTCTAAGAATATTTAATCCCCAGAAAGTAAAGAACATAGTTACTTCTTTGCCCATAGCGGCTGCCCCATTTGCAATGATAAAGGATGCTAATGCTTTATCTAAATCACCACTAAATACTACCATTGTACTCTTATCAACATTTGTTTGCTTATGATTTTTAGCTACAATACTGTTTCCTTTACTAATCCATACCATAAACTCTTTTTCTTTTTTTTCTGTTTTTATAAATGAATTTCCTGTTTTTTGGCACCATGCTTTAACATCAATAGGAAAACCTGGGTCAGTAGCTGATATTTCAAGTATATCCCCTTGATTAATTTCTTTGATTTTTTGACTAACTTGCATTATTGGTCCTGGACATTGAAGTCCACAGGCATTTAGTCGAATAACTGTTCCATTTTGGGACTTAACATCTATTTCCTTTATAAGATCACTTTCTTCAAGATAATCTTCACAGCAAACACAGCCTTCTGATTTAGTTTCTACTTTTTTATAATCTTTTACGACACATTTATAAAAATTATATCCTCCAATAAGATTTTTCACTTTATAACCTTGTTGAGATAGTATTCTAGAGGCAATATACCCTCTAATCCCTACTGCACAATAAATTAAAATTTCCTTATCTTTGTCAAGTTCAGATATTCTATCTCTTAAAGAGTTGACAGGTATATTAATCGCACCTTCTATAAATCCTAGCTCAAGTTCAATGGCATCTCTTACATCTAAAATAATAGATTTTTCTTTATCAGCTTTATCAATTTCATTCCAAAGAATAACATTCATATCTCCATTTAATATATTTTCAGCAGTAAATCCTGCCATATTAACTGGATCCTTAGCAGATGAGTAAGGAGGTGCATATGCAAGTTCTAATTCTTTTAAATCAGATATTGTTCCACCCATTCGAATTAGCGTTGCAATCACGTCAATTCTCTTATCTACTCCATCATAACCAACGATCTGAGCACCAATTATTTTACCTTCTGAATCAAACAATAATTTTATTGTCATAGGTATAGCACCTGGATAATATCCTGCATGGGATTTTGGTTGAACTAATGCTATTTTATAATCTTTTCCATATTCTTTTCCAATTTTATTTAAAGTTTTTTCATTATTACCTGTCGCAGCTATTGTTAAATCAAATACTTTTGCAATGGATGTTCCTTGAGTACCTTTGTATTTTTCCTTTCTTCCTACTATATTATTAGCTGTGATTCTTCCTTGTTTATTAGCTGGACCTGCTAGAGGAATCATTGTCTTATTACCATTAATATAATCAATTACCTCTATTGCATCTCCCAATGCATAAATATTATCATCACTTGTTTTTAGATATTCATCAACTATTATTCCACCTCTTTGATTTGTATTTAAACCAGCATTTTTTGCTAATTCTCCGTTTGGTTTTATGCCAATAGATAGTATCACTATGTCTGATTCAAGTAGTGTGCCATCTTGTAGTTTTACATAAGTTCTATCATCATTATCTTCAAAAGAATTTACACCATTTTCTAGATATAAATTAATTCCCTTTGAAGCAATGTGTCCATGAATTAGTTGAGCCATATCATAATCAACAGGTGCCATAACTTGACTTGCCATTTCTACCAAATTAACCTTAAGTCCTAAATCATATAAATTTTCCGCCATTTCAATTCCTATAAATCCTCCGCCTATAACAGTGGCAGTTTTAATGTTATTATTATTGATATATGATTTAATTGCATCAGTATCAGGAATATTCCACAGTGTAAATATATTTTCTTTATCTATTCCGGGGATTTGTGGTTTTATAGGTGTTGAACCAGGTGACAATACTAATGTATCGTAAGTTTCTTTGTATATTTTTTCTGTTTTTAAGTCTTTTACTTCAACGTATTTTTTATCTTTATTAATAGATATTACTTCATTTTCAACTCTTACATCAATATTAAATCTTGCTTTCATAGCCTTAGGTGATTGTAATAAAAGAGATTTTCTTTCTTCGATAGTACCACCAATATAATAAGGTAATCCACAATTGGCAAAAGATATATATTTACCTCGTTCAAACATTATTATTTCAATATTTTCATCAACTCTTCTTAGTCTTGCAGCTGTGCTTGCTCCTCCTGCAACTCCACCTACAATAACAACTTTCTTAGGCATAATAGAACCTCACTTTCAAATTGTTTTTATTTTAACAAGTATTTTCGTATTAATCACTATATTAATATATTATGATATATAGATATAAATGTCAAATTTTTTTTTATCTGCAGCCAAAATATTAATCATCTCAAATTATTAATAAAATTATAAGTTCCGTTATAGTTTAAATAAATCTAATTAGAATTAAATTAATAATTGACGAAATTGTTTTAAATGAATTTATCTATTTAGCATTGTGAATAATTCTAAAGTGTTTTGTGCAAAATAAAATTTGAAATACACAATAAAAGGGATATAAATAAGTTGAAAACAAGATTTGCTATGTTAGTGAAAGCAAATGAATTATTGAAATACAATTTTCAACAAATACTTTTATCAAAAAAGTATTGACTCATATATAAATTTATGATACTATGAATGAGCTGACAAAACAGCAGGAAAAAAACAAAATGAAAAGAAAAATAAACACTTGACAAAACATTTAGAAAATGTTAAGATGAATAAGTCGCTTGTGAGAACA
>NZ_LOHE01000043.1 GCF_001559865.1 Abyssisolibacter fermentans | reverse complement strand
TGCATGTGTTAGGCGCGCCGCCAGCGTTCGTCCTGAGCCAGGATCAAACTCTCAAATAAAAAATTTATTGTTTAATCAAAATTGACTCTTTGATTTAATTGCTTGGCTTTGCACTGTTCAATTTTCAAGGTTCTATATCCTTATTTTATCGACTATCTTCGCTGCCGACTTTTATAAGTCTATCATATTACAAGCATTTTGTCAACACTTTTTTTGAAAATACTATCTAAAAAACTTTTTTTCGTTTTTTAGCGACAAGTAGTAGTATAGCACCATTTTAAAAATAAGTCAATAGTATATTTAAAATTTAAAAATATTTATATAAACAGGCACAATATTTATACAAATACTATTAATAATAATATCATGATTACTGTTAAAAATGAACTTCACTTTTCGAATATTTTAGTAGTAAATAAAATCCATACTTCTATGAGTAAATGATTTACAGAAATCATACATTGTTCTTTGCTTTTAGTATTCCATATTACTATTTAATTATTATTATTTATTTCTATTATATTTTTCATTGTAGTAATACCTACAAACTCTATTCCTTGTTTTTTTAATTCTGATGACATTTTTTTTATTACTTCTGCTGTAATTTTTCCACCTTCAGGTCCTACATGTCCTATTGCTATCGCATATCCTTTTTCATGTGCAACACTAGCTAATATATTCATTTGCTTTTGTATATGTGAATAACTTTTTTTATTGTCTAAAAAAATATCTCTTTCTAAACATACTATTCCTAAATCATTAGATAATGTTTTTGATACAGATTTAGATGTAGTTTTGCTATCTATAAAAAATAAGTCCCTTTCTTTTAGTACTTGTAATATTTCTCTCATTATTCTTTTATTTTGTGTTATTTTTGAACCCATATGATTATTAATAGCTACTGCATATTTTATTTCATTTAATGATTCATTAATTATATCTCTTATTTCTTTATTATTTAATTTTGATGTTATAGCTTTCTTCCCTAGCCACTGAGGTTTACCAAAATTGGGCTCCATAGGCATATGTAATATAACATCTAAACCTTTTTTATGTGCATATTGTGCATCTTGAACACTATAAGGTAAAAACGGCATAACAGCTACTGTAATAGGTATATCTAAATCCATCATTTCTTTTACTCCGTTTCTGTTATTTCCAAAATCATCAATTATAATCGCTACATAAGCTTTTTTAGTTGATATAGATGATAACGTCTGAACTGCATAGTCATTATATAAAACAACTCCTATAACAATAAAAAACAATAGAATCATTGATATAATGCTTATAAGATTTTTCAAATTATATCCCCCTATCATACCCCAAATTAACACAGGATTAATCTTTATTTATTTTATAATATTGTTATATACCCAATTTTATGTTAGTAGGACAAAGTTTCTTTACTCTATAAGCTATTTATTTATTATTATTTATTTATTATAATAGATAAATAAAGACTTTAAAAAAATTCTTGACATTAACGCCACGTCAAGGTGTAATCTTAATCTTGAGAGAAGGAGGTGCAGTTTTATGATAAGAATTGGTGAAGTTTCCAAAACTTTTAATGTATCAAATCGTACTTTAAGATATTGGGAAGAAAAAGGAATACTAAAAAGTATAAGAATGGAGAACGGATATAGATATTATGATGCTGATAGTATGAGAAGCATTAAGCAAATTGTATTATTAAGAAAGTTGAAAGTTCCTGTACAAGACATTGAATATATTTTTAAATCATGTGAACTTGATATAGCTATAAAAGTATTATCTCGTCATCTTGAAAATACGAAGCAGGAAGCAAATACATTTAAGGCTCTTAGTATTGTACTTGAAAAACTTATTTTACTAATTAGATCAGGTCAAGACCTATCTAAAGCATTAAGGTATATTGATACTTCTGAAGGTGTTGTTATGGCGGAATTCAAAAATGCACTTCAAATTTCACTCTCAGAAAGGAAGAGCAATATGTCTGAAAAAAATAGTTATAATGAAATTAATAATGAGGTAAGAATTATTAATTTACCAAAAATGATTTTTGCTTGTTATCGTGCTGAAAGCGAATCTCCTGAAGATGATTGTAGTAAAATCGTAAATAAAGTAATAGCTCAATACTCCCTTGATAAAAAACCTGGATTTAGACATTTCGGGTTTAATAATCCTAGCCCTTCTGAGTCATCTACTGTTTATGGATACGAAATATGGTTTGTTGTGCCAGAAGATTTTGAGATACCATCACCTTTATGGAGAAAAGAATTTGATGGTGGTCTCTTTGCAGCTATACCAACTAAAATGAGTATAATTGGTGAACGTTGGGAACAATTATATAATTGGACAAATAACAATAGTAAATATGCATCTGATTGGAATCCTGAAAAGGATCGTAGGTGTTTTGAAGAATGTATTGACTTTAATACTTTTATGTCTAGTGATATTGATTTTAATGAAAAGCAATTGGATTTATTAACACCTATTAAAAAAATAGATTAATAAATCATTATCTAAATTTAACAAACATATTTGCTTTCTGCTTAGAACATATCTATCAGCTATTAAAATTTTTGTTGGTAAGATAACTCACTACTTTTTTGATCAACAACAAGAGATTTTTCTAACTAATAAATTCTTTAAAAGCTACATATGGATAGAGTGTCTGACTACGAATCAGAATGTTAGTGGTTCAAGCCCTCTTGGATGCACCAAATCAAAAATGGATGGGTGATTCAAAGATGCCGATTCTTCTATTACAGAAGTAGGACTATCCTATTATATAAGAAAAAAGATACTTTAATATAAATTAAAGTATCTTTTTAATATGGTGCGGGAAAAGGGACTCGAACCCCCACGTCAAGGACACTAGATCCTAAGTCTAGCGCGTCTGCCAATTCCGCCACTCCCGCTTAAGTGGTGACCCATCGGCGACTCGAACGCCGGACACCCTGATTAAAAGTCAGGTGCTCTGCCAACTGAGCTAATGGGTCTAATTAAAATGGGGTGAGTAATGGGAGTCGAACCCATGACCTCCAGAGCCACAATCTGGCGCTCTAACCAACTGAGCTATACCCACCAAGGTTATTTGGAGCGGGTGAAGAGAATCGAACTCTCGCGACTGGCTTGGAAGGCCAGGGCTCTACCACTGAGCTACACCCGCATATATATGGTGGAGGGGACTGGATTCGAACCAGTGAAAGCACAGCTAACGGATTTACAGTCCGTCCCCTTTGGCCAACTCGGGAACCCCTCCTTGTTTTATGGAGCTGGTGAAAGGACTTGAACCCTCAACCTACTGATTACAAGTCAGTTGCTCTACCAATTGAGCTACACCAGCAATTTTTTATGGCGACCTGGAAGAGAC
>NZ_LOHE01000042.1 GCF_001559865.1 Abyssisolibacter fermentans | reverse complement strand
CTTCGAATTCACTGAAATCTTCTAATTCAGAATTATACAGCATATTATTTAACGTTATATGAAAAATCAGGGATAAATAATAGATACTATTTTTAAATTTAAAAACCCTTTATTATATTTATTAAATTTTTTTGAATTATTAAAGAACGCTCATTATTTAAGCCTCTTTCATGTTTAGGTACATTATTAATAATTATTTTTTTTATATTAGTTGGTTTTTCACTAAGAACTACAATCTCATCTCCTAGCATTAAAGCTGCATGTATATCATGTGTTATAAAGATAACAGTTTTATTATCAATTGCATGAAGCTTTTGAAAATCCGTTATTAAATTCATTCTAAGCTCTAAATCTAAAGATTTAAAAGGCTCGTCCATTAAAAGAATATTTGCAGGATATGCAAATGCTCTAGCAATAGCAGTCCTTTGTTTCATCCCTCCACTAAGCTTATTAGGGTAATAACTCTCATATTCTTTTAAACCTACTACATCTAAGCATCTATCTATAGTACTATTAATTTCCTTTTCACTCATTTTATCTTCTAAAACAAATCTAATATTTTCTTTAACGGTTTTCCATTTTAAAAGGCGTGGTTCTTGAAATAAATAACTTATAGTTTTATCTTCAAAACCATCTATTGATCCTGAATCAGGCTTTAGCACTCCAGACATTATATTAAACAAAGTAGTTTTTCCACATCCTGATGGACCTAAAATACAAGTTATAATATTGTCCTTAATATCAAGGTTTAAATCTTCTAATACACAAAGATTTTCGTATGATTTATTTAATTCTCTTATTTTATACATATAAAACTACCTCCAGCTTTCAAATCTATGCTGTAATGCTCTAAAAAATGTTTCAACAATAAAAGAAAGTATTATTATGACTATTGTCCATGCGAATACTCCTGCTGTTTCTAAAAAAATAGACTCATCCTGCAAAGCAGTTCCTATAGATACTGCGGGCTGACTTAGTACTTCAGCTGTTACAACTGATTTTATTGTCATACCCCAACCAATAGATATAGCTGCAAATAAATATGATGATATTGAAGGCAGATAAATGTTTTTAACTATACTAAGCCTTTTTACTTTATACATGTATGCCATTTCTATTAAGTCATCATCAATGTTTCTTACACCTTCTAAAACATTATTATATATTACAGGAAAAGTAATTAGAAAACCAACAAAATTTGGAGTTATTTTTCTAAACCATATTAAGGCAAGGAGTATTATTGAAATAACAGGTGTAGTTTTAATAATAGTTATTATAGGCTGTAATAAATAAAATACAGGCTTAAAAAACCCTGATAAAAAACCTAATATAGTTCCGATTATTAAAGCTATAGTAAATGTTATTATACAAGTTTTAAACGTTGATAAAACAGTTATAAAAAATCCATCTTCTTTAATTATGCTAAGTAATTTTTTAAATACTTTTATTGGAGGAGGAAATGTTACATCTTGACCTATTACACTTGAAAGAATTGTACAAACTATTAATATAACCACTAATGAAATAATTATATATATACTGTTAAGTAAAGGGCTATAATTTTTATAGCCCTTTTGATTTTTTAGCATTCTTAAATCATTGTCTGGTATTGATTGTATATTTTTATTATCATTAATTCTCATAATAGAACCCTTCATCAGGAAGTTTATCACCTATAGATTTTGGATTAAAGTCTAACAATATTTTTAAGAATTCTTCTGTTGCCTTTTTAGCATCTTTTGCATCCATATATTTTAAATTACATCTTGGTATAGAGTTTTCAATTATCTTAGCATTAGGCATTATTCCCAGCTCTTGCCCCTTAATTCCTGCTTGTTCTTTATTCATATTAACCCACTCTATAGAACCTTTATGTTCTCTTAAAAATGCTTTAACTATCTCAGGATGAGCATCTGCTAGTTCTTTTTTAACAAATATTGATGATTGAGGAAAGCCTAAATCATTGTCATACTTTTTAGCCCATTCTTCTTGTATGTTCATAACAACTTTAACATTTTTATTTTTCATTAAAACTTGTGTTTGTACAGGCTCAGGTAAAACTGCTGTTGTAGCTTTTCCTGTTATCATATATGTTGCTAATTCTTGTGGACTGTTTAAATATACTAGTTTAACATCTTTATTTATATCAAGTCCATTTAACTGTAGCAAGTTAGAAAATACTATTCCTGGAGTCCCTGTTTTACCAATTAAATAAATCTCTTTATCTTTAAGGTCACTCCATCCTTTTATATCCTCAGTACTTGATAGATGAAGTACTCCCCATGAATATACATCTGCTAAAACATATTCTCCTTCAGTCTTATTATAAATGTTTGCTCCTAAATTTGTTGGTGCTACAATAAAATCAGCTTTTTTATTAAGCATATTAGCTTGTATTAAAGATACCTGTTTTAACATTTCATAATTAGCATTAACGTTTTTCCCTAAATAAGGATTATCCTTTAGCATTTTTATTAGACTCACTGCCGAAGGTCCCCCTAAGTAGTTTATATTAATATCTACATTATCTTTATCTACAATATTAGTTGAAACATTTAAAGTTTTAGTTGATTCGTCAATATCAATATTTATTCCAAAAACTGTACTAAAGAAACTTAAAGGTAATAATGTTCTCGAATCTTTTATTATAACTTTTCCTTCTAATGTGCATGGTCTGGAGTTAACCTTTACAATATTACTATTAATCTTAACTTCTACACTAACATCATTAAGTTTAATATCAACACTTCTTGTTTCTCCATTCCATTTTATATCAGCATCAAACGTCTCTAAAGCTTCTCTTGCTGGTACATATACAACATCATTTATTACTGTTGGTGAAACTCCGTATTTAACTGCCACGTTATTATCATTAACAGTTAACTTAAATTGATTATCTGATGTAGTTGCAAATCCATAACTAAATAGAAATACACTACATAATATTAATGCTAAAACTGTACTAACCACTTTTTTCATATAAAAACCTCCATTCAATAAATAAAACAATCAACGTTTATATCTTATGTACTTTAATACTAATATTACTTTTTACATAAACATTATAAGACCTTTTGATTTATACGTCAAATAATGAAATAGATACAGTTCTTATTTACCCTGCTTTAATCAGAATAGTATCTATTAATATAAACACTGTTTATTCAAGGTTATATAAAAAATCACAGCTAGAACTATTTCAGCTGATTCTAAACATAGTATAATTACATTTATATTAATTAGTCATAAATTTCACACTTCTAATTTGTAAAATAACAAAAATGATAATTGGCAAAATCATTTCAAATATAATAGCATAATATGGCCAAATTCCAGCGTTATAATCCCAATAATCAAGAACTCCTATAAATAAAATATTAGATAAAATTATCATAAATAATCCAATAGGAACTACTAATGTTTTATAATCTTCAATATTGAA
This sequence comes from Abyssisolibacter fermentans, assembly GCF_001559865.1. NCBI lineage: Bacteria > Bacillati > Bacillota > Clostridia > Eubacteriales > Clostridiaceae > Abyssisolibacter > Abyssisolibacter fermentans. The sequence goes on along the minus strand of NZ_LOHE01000042.1, from coordinate 41,796 downwards.
TATCTTTGCAAAACATTTACTAGTAGCAAAAAAATATATACTTATTTTAATAAAAGCTCCTAATGCATAAACTGTAGATATAACAACTTCTATTCTCTGTATGGTATCAAAAACATTTATTCTTGAAATAGCAGTAAATGTTGGATGAAACAACATTGAAGATCTATTAGCACCTAAAACAAAAATGGTAGTTGTAGAAATTATCAACATTATACCTCCCCCAAATAACAAACCTGTAAGATAGACTTTTAGAGATGATTTTTTTTCTTTAAATTTGGTAAAAACCATAGAAAAAGTCGTTATTTCTCCAAATGGAAACGTAAAAGCCATAAAAGCTCCTTTTAAAATCGGATTTATTCCATTATAAAAAACTGGACGAATATTATTTATATCCATTCTGGGAATTGCAAATAAAACTGAACTAATTATAAAAAACAAAAATACAATAAACATAAATTCTGCCCATTTACCTAAAACTTTAATTCCACTTTTTACTGTCCATACACTCAAAAGCATAATACTTATCATAATTACAATATTAGGCGTGTAATTCAAAAAAGCTGTATTAACAAATTGTCCAAAATTAATTAAAACTAAAGTTCCCTCCTCTAAAAAATAATAAGCATATGCTATCATAATTATTTTTCCAATATACTTACCAAAACAAATTTCAATTACATCAAATAAATTTTTACCAGGTAATTTATTGTTGAATCTGCTAATTATTATTACGACTGGAATTGTCATAAGGATTGATATTATAATTGATATCCAGAAATCCTCTTTACCGTCCATTCCAGGTATTATTAAAGCTGTAGTTCCTGCTAAAAACATTATAATAAGAATTATCATTTGTTTATTTGTAATAATCTCTTTATTCAAATTTATTCCTCCAATTAACTTGATCAAATTACGTATCTTAGCTTTAGCATTTTTTTAGAGTATTTAACTAATTAATTATTATGCTTTTCAATCAAGTAGAATTATTTACATTAATAATTAGTTTTTATCTTATTCCTAATTTCTGCAATAATGAAAGTAACTATAGGAATAATTGTATAAAATAAAATAGCAATATACGGCCAAATTTCATAACTATATTCCCAATAATCAAGAACTCCTTTGAATAAAATGGAAGATAAAATCAACATAAATAATGTTGTAGGAATCACAAATAATCTATAATCGTTAAAAATGAACATCGTTGCAAAACCTTTACTAGTAGCTATTAAATAAACACTTAACTTAATAAATACACCTAATATAAAAACAGTAGAAATAATGATATCTATTCCTTGTATTACATTAAAAGCATCTATTCTTGACATAGCAACATATATTGGATATACTGCTTTCGATGCTGTTTTTGCACCTAAAATTAAAATACTAGTTGTAGAAATTAATAACGATAATAAACTCCCAATTAGTAACCCTAGACTATAAACTTTATAAGCAGACTTTTTTCCTTTGAAATTATTAAAAATCATAGTAAAAACTGTCATCTGTGCAAATGGAAATGTATATGTCTCAAAGACTCCTTTTAGAATTGGATTTATACCACTATATAATGTAGGACGAATATTATTTATATCCATTTTAGGTATTGCAAATAATATACAAACACCTATTAAGATCATAAATATAATAACCATCAATTCTGCCCATCTTCCTATAACGTTAATCCCTATTTTTGTTATCCAAATACACAAAATCATAATACTTATTAAAATAACAATAAGAGGAGTATAAGTCAAAAAAATCACATCAACAAAATAAACATAATTTAATAAAACTAATGTTGCCTCTCCTACTAAATAATATGTATATACTATAATAATTATTTTTCCGATAAATTTACCAAAACAAATTTCAAAAATATCAAATATATTTTTACCGGGAAAAATATAATAAAGTCTACAATAAATAATAATCATTGGAACAGCTAATAACATAGATAAAATAGAAGCAATCCAAAAATCTTCTTTAGCATCCATTCCCATTACTGTTAAAGCTGTAGTTCCTGCTAAAAACATTATAATAAGAATTATCATTTGTTTATTTGTAATAACCTCTTTATTCAAATTTATTCCTCCAAAATTACATAAATCTAAAATTAATTAATATTACTTTTAATGTAGTTTAACCCAATAAGCTTAATTTAATGAAAAATTTATATATTCAAACCATAATATAGGTATAGTATTTTATAATTAATTATTTTATTAAAAAAAATGTATTTTTATGTTGAAATATATATATTATATGTTATAATTTTAGAAAGTATATAATTTATTAATTTTGTCCTGAGAGGCAAAAATAAAGGAGGCTAATATTTATGAACTATTTACTATTAGAAGATGGTAGTTATTTCAATGTTAAAATTGAAAAAGGTATTAAAAATATTTTAGGAAAATTGACTTTAGAAGATGAATGCAATACTAAACTAATAAGTTATATGGGTGATATTAATTTACAAAGCAATTTATCCAATAAAAATAATTGTATGGTTTTAGATAAATATGATCTTAAAATAATAAATAAAAAAATTAGAGATAATACTCATCTTTTGGGCAAACTTGTTACAGACTCATTGCCATTAGAGTTTCATGTATATGATTTAAAGACTTCTGTACCATATGAAATATAATTTATAAACTCATTTATCAATAAAAAAACAATTAATGGAAAATTATAAAATAAAATTAGTTTTTAAAAAAAGATTTCTATAAATTTGTATCCTTATAGAAATCTTTTTTTAATACTATTTATATATAAAAATCCTCTTATAGCTTAATAAATAAACATTATTTCAATTTTTTATATATTTAAATTCCTTATTAGAATTCTGTATATCAAATTCATATAATAATATAATTATATTTTAAAAAAATGATTTTATAATAAATATTAGTCCTATACGTTTGTAATAGGTAAAAAATCTTCGCATTAATATGAATTTGTAAAGATTTTTTATCTTAAATCATAGATGATTACTTTATGCTATTTTAAAAAAAGCTAAATCAGGCGTATTCAACGATACCTGACCTAGCTTTTAGTTGTAAAAATTAGGATAGTACAATTCCTTGAAATCTTTGGAAATATGTTATGCATACTCCATCAACATATTACAAAATATAAACCTATTTATTATTTAGGCTATGTTTAAAATAATTATTGGTTTAGTGTAATTTTTTATAGGAGGTGGGCTTATAGATTTCATGGAGTTGCAACTAAGTATTTGAATCTATATCTTGTATGGCATAAGTGGCTTGAGCCATTTAAAGAATATAAAGAGTTCTTTAAATGCAATAATCTTATAAAAAATGCTATCAGTGCTTATTCTAAATTTAGAGTATGTGACATAAAGGTATTACAATCAAAAATATAAATACGATAATACTGTATTAACTTTTGGTATATTTAGGTTTATTGTAAAGGACTGTTTCACTATGCTATAAAGATATTAAGTATTGGAGTCAGGTTTGATATTTTTATGCTATTAGTTAGAAATGGTTGAAAACAAACCTATATTATGGTAAAATTATTTAAATTACTCAAAGGGGGGGCATCATATGAACAATAGAATAAAAGCATTACGTGGTGGAAATATGGATATAGATTTAGTAAGTGAAGGTGTTGATTGGAAGCAGACAGAATGTCCTTGGAATGCTTCAGACAATACAAATGAGCATAAATGTGCGGTAAAAGGAACTTCAATATGCAAGTATTTTTGTGGAATTAAATTTTTAGATAGCGTGTTATGTAGCTATCCTTATGAAAACAAAGATGTACTTAAAAGAAGTGATATAGATAGAGATTTATGGTAAAATTTCCATTTATAAGATATGTTAATTAGAATTTTAAATTAAAGGAACTTTAACTAGTTCCTTTAATTATTATCTCAATTTCAACATTTATTTTAAACATAGCCATCATTTACTATCTCCAAGTATAACAAAAACCAAAACTATCTGGTCCTAAATGTGAGCCTATTATTGGACCTATTTCATCTATATCTATTTCAACATTAGGAAACTTATTTTTTAGCATATCTTTTATTTCCATAATTTTATCCTTACACATAACATGACATATACATATTTTACAAACATCTTTAGGAATTTGCTCTATCATATATTTAAGAGCCCTGCTTTTACCCCTTAGTGATTTTTTAAGTAACAATCTACCATCTTCTAATTTAATTACAGGTTTTATATTAAGTATTTTTCCTAAAGCAGCTTTTGTCACAGATAATCTACCACCTCTTTTTAAGTACTCAAGACTGCCTACCGTAACGCTAATTCCCATATGATTTTTAATATCATAAACTTTATGTACAATATCTTCCCTACAATAACCTTGATTGGCCATATCTTTTGCAGTCAAAACCATTGTTTTCAAATGTGCAACTGTTGTTAATGAATCAATAACTGTAATTTTGTCAGTTTCTAACATATTTGCAGCCATCAAAGCACTATTATATGTGCCACTTAATTTTGAAGACATTAAAATTGCTATAACTTCATCATTGCTATTTAACGCTTTTTTAAAAACTTCCAAAAAATCTCCCACAGCTGGTTGAGAAGTTTTGGCAAAGTTTTTACTCCTACTTAATTTTATAAAATAATCATCATATGTTCCTGGATAACCTTCTATAAATTGTTCATCGTCAAGTTCATATGAAAGTGGCACTACTTCTATATCTCTATCCTTTATTATCTCTTCTTCAATATATGCAGTTGAATCAGTAACTATTTTTATTGCCATTTAAAATCACCTCTCTTATATATATAGTACCAGATACTAATACTAGGTTCAAGTTTTTTAAGAAATTTTTCTATAAAATTTAACTATGTTAATACAATTTATATTAATCATACCTTGGCAAATAAAAATTTGAGTTTTATGCAAAAAAAAGACCAACATATAAATATGTTAGTCCTCATTTCATAATTATCGAGCTAAAACTTCTGTCCATATTCTATCATATTGCTCAACGAAATCACCTGGGTCTCTAAATATTTCACAATCTTTTAATTCTTCAAATGTTGGATACACGATATCTAACATTTTTTCAGTTTCAGCATTTGGTGTGTAATACATAATATAATCTGCTGTCTTTTTAGCAATATCTTTTCCAGTCATATAATTAATAAACAATTCTGCTTCTTTTTTATGCTTGCTTCCTTTAGGTATTATCATACTATCAAACCAAAGGTTGCTTCCTTCTTTAGGTACTACATATTTTAAGTTAGGATTTTCATCTGCTAGTAACATTGCGTCTCCTGACCAAAATACTCCTATACTAGCTTCACCACTTAACATTTTGTCTTTTCCCTCATCTATTACATAAGCGAGAACTAATGGTCTTTGTTTTATTAACTCCTGTTTAGCTTGTTCTAGTTGATCTTTGTTTTTAGAATTAAATGAATATCCTAATTTTTTTAATGCAATACCTATTGAGTCTCTTGAGCTGTCAAGCATTAATATTTGCCCTTTATATTTCTCATCCCAAAGCACGTCCCAACTATCTATATCCTCTTTTATAACTTCACTATTATAAACTATTCCTACTGTTCCCCATAAATATGGGACAGAGTATTCATTTTTAGGATCAAAAACTAAATCTTTGAATTTATCATCTATCTCTTTATAATTAGTTATATTATTAAAATCTATTTTTTCTAACATATCTTCTTTTATCATTTTTTCTATCATATAGTCAGATGGAATTGCTACATCATAGTTAGTTCCACCTTGCTTTAATTTTATATACATATCTTCATTTGTAGTAAATTCTTCATAATTTACAGCTATATTATACTCTTGTTCAAAATCATCAAGTACTGTTTTGTCAATATAATCTCCCCAGTTGTATACATTTAATTGTACTCTGTCATCTCCAGAGCAGCCGCTAAAATTTACTAGCATAATTGTCATCACAATGCTTAAAACAATAATTTTAAGTTTGTTATTCATTATAACACTTCCCTTCTTTTTTCGTCTTTACTTGACCTAAAATTAATAATAAGTAATAATATTAATACACTTAAAAATAATAAAGTTGACAGCGCATTAATTTCTGGCTTAATACCTCTTCTAGCCATTGAATATATTGTTATTGATAGATTTGTCACTCCATGACCTGTTGTAAAAAAGCTGATAACAAAATCATCTATAGATAATGTAAAAGCCATTAGTAATCCTGTTACTATTCCAGGCATTATTTGAGGTATCAATACCTTTCTAATAGCATACATAGGTGTAGCACCTAAGTCTAATGCAGCTTCCATTATTTCCTTTGGGATTTGTCTAAGCTTTGGTAATACAGCTAATATAACATAAGGTATGTTGAATGTTACATGAGCTATAAGCATTGTAACAAAACCTAAAGGAATCTTTAAAAATATAAACAAAGCCATAAGTGATATACCTGTTATCAAATCTGGATTTACAACTGGAACATTATTAATGCCTAAAATAATCTTCTTTTTTATAGGTTTCATGTTATGAATTCCTAATGCTGCAAATGTACCAACTATGGTAGCTATTATAGATGATAGTATTGCTATTGTTAAAGTATAGTATAAAGCTTTCATAATATGCCTATCCTTAAAAAGACTTACATACCATTTCAATGTAAACCCATCCCATGAAGCTCTAGATTTTGAGTCATTAAATGAAAATACTATTAATACTATAATAGGTGCATATAAAAATATAAATATCAATATTGTATAAACAATTCTTAATTTACTCAAAACCTTATCTACCATAAAATATTTCCTCCATCATTATCTTTATCATATTTATTCAATATAGCCATAGAAATGAACACTATAATCATCATTATCATAGATATAGCACTGCCAAAATGCCAATCTCCTACTTTCATAAACTGACGTTCAATAAGATTACCTATCAGCATATATTGTCCTCCACCTAAAAGTCTAGATATAACAAAAGTACTAACAGCAGGCATAAAAACCATAGTTATGCCCGAGATAATTCCCGGTAAACTTAAAGGAAATATGATTTTTCTAAAAACTGTTAATCTATCAGCACCTAAATCCTGTGCTGCTTCAATTATATTATTATCCATTTTATTTAGTACTGTATATATTGGCAATACCATAAAAGGCAAAAAATTATATACCATCCCCATCATTACAGCACCACTATTATACAATAGATTATTCATGGGCTCAAAACCCATCATTTTTATAATACTATTAATAATTCCTTCTCTATTTAAAATAGTTAACCAAGCATATGTTCTCAATAAAAAATTCATCCACATTGGTAATAAAAATAACAATGATAAAATACGTTGTTTTTTAGGTTCTAAACCTGCAAGAATAAAAGCCATAGGATACCCTAATATTAAGCAGATTATTGTTGTTAAAACTGCCAATTTTAATGACCTGTATAATACTTTTATATAAATCGGATCAAAAAATTTCATGAAGTTTGTAAGCGTAGGTTTTAAATCTACAATGTTTTGTTTATTTCCATAAGTTATACTAAAAACTATTATCAACAATAATGGTACTACTATAAATATTAAACTCCATAAAACATAAGGATACGCTATCCATTTCTTGTTCACGCCATCACCCTCTTCATAACATGAATGTCCTGAGGCTCAACACTTAAGCTTAATTTACTGCCTTTTGTCTTTGATTGAGTACTATGTATCATCCACTGCCTACCCACATGATCTATCAGTAATATTTCATAATGAACTCCTTTAAATATTACGTTATTGACGATTCCTGAAAACATTTCTTCTGATTCAGGTACAAATTTTATATCCTCCGGCCTAATAACTACATCAACCTCTTCATTTTTTTCAAAACCTTCATCAATACATTTAAAAATATTTCCTGCAAACTTTACTCTATAATCTTCAAGCATTGTTGCTTTTACAATATTACTTTCACCTATAAACTTAGCAACAAATCTGTTTTGTGGTTCATTATATATATCAACGGGCGATCCTTTTTGTTGGATAACACCATTATTCATAACTATCACTGTATCAGACATAGTTAATGCCTCTTCTTGATCATGAGTAACATATATAAAAGTAATTCCAAGTTTTTTTTGCATGTTTTTAAGCTCTATCTGCATTTCTTTTCTAAGCTTTAAATCCAATGCTCCCAAAGGTTCATCCAATAACAATACTTTGGGTTGATTTACTAAAGCCCTAGCTATTGCTATTCGCTGCTGTTGACCTCCACTCAATGAATCAATACTTCTTTTTTCATAACCCTTTAAATTTACTAACCTTAACATAGCTTCAACTTTATTTCTAATAATTTTTTCTGAAATCTTTTTTATTCTTAATCCAAAAGCAATATTTTCAAATATATTCATGTGAGGAAATAATGCGTATTTTTGAAAAACCGTATTGATAGATCTTTTATATGGTTTAACATTATTTATATTACTGCCTTCAAATAGAATTTCTCCACAAGTTGGTTGTTCAAAACCTGCTATTATCCTTAGTGTAGTTGTTTTACCACAACCACTTGGACCCAATAAAGTAAGAAATTCATTTTCTTTTATACTCAAATTCAAATTATCTAAAATTCTCTCTCCATCGTATTCTTTATTAATGTTAACCAGTTTGATTATTTCTTTTTTCAAACCTTTCACCTCCTATATTAGAAATTTGGCGGTGTATTAATCCATAATACTTTAGCCTTCGTTTTACATGCATTTGATATATAATGGTCTTTATCAGCTTTAAAATAAAAGCATTCTCCCTTTTTAACCTTGTATTTTTCACTACCTAAATGAACAAACACACTTCCATACATAACATATCCAAATTCTTCTCCCTCATGAGGATAATCTATATTCGATCTCCCATTTTCTTTTAGTTCAAATAGAATTGGCTCCATAATGTTCTTTTGCGCATTTGGTACTATCCATTGTATTTCATAATTTAAGTCTTCATCCATCTTTACAAAATAATCATTTTTAGTAAACACTATTTTTTCTTCTTGTCTTTCATTAAAAAAATCTTGTAAATTAGTCCCTAGACTTTCTAATATATCTACTAAAGTCGCGATAGACGGTGATGTAAGATCTCTCTCGACTTGAGATATAAATCCTTTTGATAGTTCACTTCGATCTGCTAATTCCTCTTGAGTTAATCCATGCTTTATTCTTAGCCTTTTAATCTTTTTACCAATATTCATATTATCCACCTCATTAATTTGCAAAACAATTCTTTATTACCATCTTATAAACTATAGTTTAATTAAATTTTTCAAGCATAGAAAAAGCTTTGTATATAAGATTTTTTTATATAAATTTTTTCGCGGGAATACATCTAAATCAAAATATTTTATTCAAATATCCTAAGCATAGTTATTATATTAAATATAATGTTTACAATTACTAAACTTCAATCCATAAATATTATACAATCCTTTATATTAGTCGTCAATCATTTTTTTCTATGTTTTTATATATAAAAAAACATAGAATATAACAATGATACAAAATGCTTTAGTAAAGCCAAAATATCGTAAAAATACATTGATTTTTAGGGGGTTTTCAAAACAACGAAATTCAAGATACTCAAAATTTTTACAGTTAAAATCGTACTTATTGTATAATATATTCGAATAACTCAGTGAATTAGCTATTTTAAAATCCCCTTGATAAATCAATGATATTATAAAGGTATTGTACTATTATTTTTTTAAACCATCAATTAATACATTAACAGCTTCTATCTTTTGTTCTAATGTCACATCTTTATCAATATATCTCTCAATTGCCATTGCTTCTACAAAAGAAAAAATAGTATAAGACATCATCTGAGGATCAATTTCTTTTATTTCCCCATCATTCATAGCCATATTTAGCAAATCTTTAAACATACTTCTAATTTTCATAGCATTTTCTAACAAAATATTGTTTTCAAATTTATTTTCTCTTTTTACTAGTAACCAAAGTTCAACAAATATAATAATAATATCACTAATAAAATCATTAGATACTACTTCTTGTATAATTTTTTTTATTTTATCAATGGAATTTATGGTGTTATCTTCTTTTATTTTGTCAAATTTATGTATTATGGCATTTCTTTCGTTATCTACTACATATTTAAATATATCATCTTTATTTTTAAAATATTGATATAGTGTCGTTCTCCCCATTCCACACTTTTTAGCTATATCTAATAATTTAGTTTTGTGAAATCCTTTTTCTATAAAAACATGAACGGCTTCTTGTGCAATATAACTTTTTCTCTTTTCGTAATCAACTATTTTTGGCATACTAATCCCCTTTTTCGTCTGCAATATGAATTTGAAACAATATTTTGTCTTAAAAATACTTAGCCATATTATTCATGAAAATCATGAGCAGTGAACTCAAATCTTAATTTTGAACAGGAGCTAAAAGCTGTGATTTTCGTGAATAGCTTATTCATGAGTAGAGACAGAAATCTATGATTTCTTGTGAATTCATTTACTTTTAGGAAAGAACTAATAAGAAATTTATGAATAAAGTTCCTTCTAATTATAAAAGCTATAAGCTCGGACACCCTAATTTTATATTTAGGTTCTCTGCTCAAAATTCAAAATTATACAGCACACTATTCAAAGATACATGAATTATAAAGGTTTAATATTTTATAGTTCTAACTGTTTTATTATCTATAGCTTCTTTTATTAGTTCATCAATATTTAAATTGGACTCAGATTTTTCTATTGCTTCAAGCTTTGGTCTGGTTACTGGATGCTTTGGTGAAAAAACTGAACAACAATCTTCATATGGTAATATAGACGTTTCAAAAGTTTTTATATCTTGTGCTATCTCTATTATGTCTGTTTTATCCATTCCAATAAGCGGCCTAAAAACAGGTAGTGTTACAGAAGCATTAGTTGCATTTAATCCTTTTATGGTCTGACTAGCAACTTGGCCTAAGCTTTCCCCAGTAATCAATGCATCGTGGTCATTTTCTAAAGCTATTTTCTCTGCTATCCTCATCATAAATCTTCTTGAAATTATTGTCATTTGACTTTGAGGACAATTTTCATTTATACTCTTTTGAATGTTTAATATGTTAACACTGTGAATTCTCATATCTCCACAATATTGTGCCATTATTTTAGCTAATGACATAACCTTTTCTTCAGCTCTTTCACTTGTAAAAGGATAACTATGATAATGAACACAATCTATTTTAATTCCTCTTTTACTCATCATAAAACCTGCTACAGGGCTATCTATACCACCTGATAACAATAGGATTCCTTTACCATTTGTACCTACTGGAAGTCCTCCGTATGCTTTTATTTTTTCAGTATAAACATAACAAAAATCTCTAACTTCTACATAAACATATATGTCTGGATTATGTACATCAACTGAAATATCATTTACATTTTTAAGTATAACCCCACCTAAATCTCTTTCTATTTCCATGGAATTTAGATGAAATTTTTTATCTCCTCTTTTTGCATCAACTTTAAAAGTCTTTATCTCTCTTTTTTCACTTTCTTCTTCCATTACTTTTACAGCACATTCTCTTAATAAATCCATATCTTTATCTATTTTATAACATTTGCTTATAAGTACTATACCAAAAACTTTCTTAACAATATTAGCAATTTCATCTATATCTTCTTCTTCAGCTTCAATAAAAATTTTACTTCTATCTTGATATACATTTGTATTATCAAAGTTTCTAATTACTCTTTTTAAATGCTTTATTAATTTATTTACAAAATATGATCTATTTTTCCCTTTTAAAGCAACTTCTCCAAAACTAACTGATACTACTTTTACCAACAAAATCCCTCCTGTATATTAAACCCAGATTATTCATAGAAAATTAAAAAGTTATATGAATAATCAGGGTTAACAACTTTTTATTTTATACTAATTTGTATATTATTCCAATTCATCATTAAGTAAAACATAATGAAAATGGTCTTCCCATTTATTATTGATTTTCAAATATTTCCTTGATAAACCTTCCTTTTCAAACCCTAATTTTTTAACAACTTTTATGGATCTAATATTTCTAGGCATAATATTTGCTTCTATTCTATGTAAGCCGTAATCTTTAAACATAATATTTATACCTTTACTCAATGCTTCTGTTATAAAACCTTTATTAATTTCATCTTTATCTAACCTATAGCCTAAATAACAGGATAAAAAAGCACCTCTTACTATATTTGAAAAAGCAATAGTTCCAATGACTTTAGACATTTGTAAATCATTTTTCTTCATTATCCACAAACGCAACATATTACCTTGTTTAGCTTTAGTTAATTCATTCTCTAAAATTTTTTTTTGATAACTAATTGTAAAAAATTCATCATTCTTAATAGGGTCCCATTCTTGTAAAAATTTATTATTTCTAATGAAGTAATCAAGTACTATTTGAGCGTGAGTAGGTCTTAATACTTTAAGAATTAACCTATCAGTATAATAAATCTTTTCCAATAATCTCACACACCTTTCATAATCCCAGTTTATTTATAGAAAATTAAATACCTTTTATAAATGAACCTCATTCTTCGAATGAATAAGCGATTCACATAAAATCAAAGATTTTAGTTCTCTGCTCATGATTAGAAGATACCCATTAAATCCTCGACATACTAACTCGGTATGCCTTCGTATGTTATTTAGATGTACCTCAGACTACGTCTGAATAAGCGATTCACACTAAATTAAAATTTAGTTTCTCTGCTCATAATTCAGAAACTTACAGCATATTATTCAGCATTATATGAATAATCAGAGATAATCTATCTTTTCATAATTTTCCTAATTTCAGAAATACAAATTTTTAATTTATCAACTACGTAATCTACTTCTTCTTTATTATTATAATGCGAAAAACTAAATCTTATTGCTCCTTCTATCTCTTTTTCTTTCAATCCCATAGCTAAAAGAATTTTACTAACAGATTTATCTCTCGATGAACAAGCTGAGCCTGTGGAAATGAATATATTATAGTTTTCTAGATAATGCAATAACACCTCAGCTTTTGTTCCTAAAAAAGATACATTCACAACATGAGGAGCGCAATTTTCATCTATATAACTATTAAATCTAATATCTGTAATATTGCTTTTAACAGCATCTATGAAATATTGTTTTATTTCACTAACATGATCAATCTCATTTTTAAAGTTTTTATGTAAAATTTCAACAGCCTTACCCATGCCCACTATACCTGGAACATTTTCTGTACCTGCTCTTTTACCACTTTCTTGCCCTGCACCATAGACAACTGGTTCAATATTAATATTATTTGATAAATACAATCCTCCAACACCTTTTGGTGCATGGAACTTATGTCCACTAAAAGAAAAACTATCTATACCTAGTTTTTTTAAGTCTACTTTTAATTTGCCAAATGCTTGAATTCCATCAACATGTATTTTTGTATTTCTATTTTTAGCCTTTATTATTTTTCTTATTTCATCTATAGGTTGAATAGTACCATTTTCATTATTAACCATCATTATTGCAGCAAGTATTGTATTCTCTGTTATACATTTTTCTAGTTGTTCTAGATTAATTAAGCCAAATTCATTTGTATCTAAGTATGTTACCTCAAACCCATTTAATTCATAATATTTGAAAATATTCATAATAGAAGGATGTTCTATTTTTGTTGTTACAATATGATTTCCTCTCCTCTTAAGTTTGTTTATTATGCCCTGTACTGCAATATTATTACTTTCCGTACCGCCTGATGTGAAAAAAATTTCATTTTCATTAACATTCAAAAATTTGCTTATAATAACCCTTGCATTTTTCACCTTTTTTTCAACTTCAAAACCCATTCTATGTAATGATGAAGGATTACCATAATTCTTTTTAAACACATCTATAATTTCATTTATAACTTCATCTCTAACTCTAGTAGTAGCACTATTATCTAAATACACATTCACTATATCACCTCAAATACTTATTCACTCTAATTATTAATAAAATTTAATATACATTTTATTATCATTATTATTATCATTATATAAGAAAATAACTACTTTTGGAAGGATAAATGCTTAGTTTACTCTTTTTTAAATTAATAGTTATTAATTATATACAGGTCAATATATTATGAGCATTTATTTATAATAGCTTTTAAAACCCTACACATGAGTATAACTAAGAGAGCACTTACCGAAGAAAGATATGATGAGATATTGTAAATGCACAATAAAATGCTATCTACCATCAAGAAAGTAAAAGCTAGAGGAGTATATGTAATAGCAATAGCTAAAAAAGAAACAAAGAAGTAGTAAAATTCATTTGAATGGCACTTCAAAACATCCCCTAGACATTCATTTAATAGGGCTGACTTTTCAATGTTTTAAAAACCATTGTAAGATAGCCTCTTTTGTTTAGATTACAAGGTTTAAAAAAATATACTAAGGATGTAGTAGATTTCTTTATTATTTTAAGTCAGTTATAAATAAGCTTTAGTTTAATTTAATAATAGATAGGATTAGACACATTTTGTGAATTTTATGTAAAAAAGTATTATATGTTAATAGACTCAGGAAAATATTCGTAAACTGCCTTAATAAGCTGAGAACGATTTAAAACTCCTAATTTTTTGAATGTATCAGTCAAATGTTTTTTTACAGTATTTTTTGAAATAAATAGTTTTTCGCTTATCTCTTTATTATTTAATCCCATAAAAACTAATTTTGTTACTTCATATTGTCGGTTTGTAAGCTTATATTTTCCTTTTAAATCATTTTCATGATAACAATCTGTTTTACAACTTACTCCATTAGGATAAAGTAAAGCAAGTTTTTTTGATAGGTGTAAGTTGATAATTTGCATAATATACAAGTCTTTGTTAGTAAAATCATCCATATCTTTATCTCTAAACATGGTTATGGATCCTAATAACCTATCATTTGCAAATATACTAAAACCTCCTCCGTAATGTACACCTATAGATTGCATCCAATTTTTATAAATAATAGTTTGCTCTCTTAGATGGTCTGGAAGTATATTAGTATCCTTATATACAACAGGATGATCTAGCGACCATACAAAGTTTGCATAGTCTAAATGTAGGTAGTGTTTATAGTATTGGGTTAAATGTTTTTCACTTATATTTACAGAAATTGGATTAAAGAAACTAAAATTATAATTTTCATAATTACCTAAATCAAAAAAAGCTTTTTTATGCGGTATTAATACTTCTAATGACATTAAAAGGTTTTTAATCGCAGAATAACAGTCCTTTGTAGTATGAAGTTTCAAAACTATGTCGTTTATTAAACTCCATTCATTGTGGGATAAAGAAATCATTAATATTCCCCCTCAGCCTTAATAATTAAATTCATTTTTTACTTAAAACTTTGCTATATCAATATATAAAGCATTTACTAGTCGACTTATGAAAATAGCTAAAATCTAGAGTTTTATTATTTTATTTTATTATAAATCGCAATTCTCGTCAATAATAAACAATTTTTGTGAAATAACGTAAAAAAATAAAAATACTACTTTTAGGTAGTATAATAATACGTTTAGGTACTTTTTAGATATCTACTCTAAATGGTATCATTGTGTAATTTAAAAATAGAGAAATTAATATTATGATTATTATAGAAACTAAGATATTCATAAATAAATATTGAATGTTAAAAGAAATATATTATTTAAATATCAATGCTTGAGTGTTAAAATTGCTCTAAACTTTTGATATTATGAACAAAATATTGGAGGGATTATATGTCAAAAACAATTCAAAGTACACCAAAAAAAGATGGATATAGAATGCCGGCGGAGTTTGATACACAAGAGAGAATCTGGATGCTTTGGCCTGAACGTCCTGATAACTGGAGATTAGGTGCTAAACCTGCTCAAAAAACATTTGCAGATGTTGCGACAGCAATTTCAAGATTTGAACCAATTACAGTTTGTTGTAGCAGAGAACAATTTGCAAATGCTAGAGCGTTGTTACCTGAAGACGTTAGAGTGGTTGAAATGTCCTATGATGATGCATGGGTTAGAGATTGTGGACCAGCTTTCGTAAGAAATGAAGAAGGTGAAGTACGTGGTGTTCATTTTGGATTTAATGCCTGGGGAGGACATTATGATGGATTATATTTTCCTTGGGATAAAGACCAAAAAGTATCTCAAAAAATAATAGAAATTGAAAATTGTGACAGATATGATGCAACACACTTTATTTTAGAAGGTGGCTCCTTCAATGTAGACGGTGAAGGGACTATTATTACAACTGAACAATGTTTACTTAGTTCTGGACGTAATCCTGATATGACTAAAGAAGAAATAGAAGAAAATTTAAAAGAATATCTTGGATTAGAAAAAGTAATATGGTTACCTCGTGGCATTGATCCAGAAGAAACTAATGGACATGTTGATGATGTTTGTTGTTTTGCAAGACCTGGAGAAGTTGTAATAGCTTGGACTGATGATAAAACTCATCCATACTATGAAATATACAAGGAAGCTCGTAAAGTTTTAGAAAATACTACAGATGCCAAGGGTAGAAAACTTAAAATACACACTGTTCCATGCTTAAGACCACAACAATTTACTAAAGAAGAAGCAGATGGAGTTGACAAAGGTGATGCTATTCCCCGTATGGAAGGTGATGAATATGCTCCGTCATATATGAATTTCCTTATTGTAAATGGTGGTATAATCTGTCCTCAGTTTGGACTTGATAGTGATAAAAAAATAATTAAAGCATTAAGCAAAATATTCCCTGAAAGAGAAATTGTAGGAGTTTATACACATGAAATTATTCTAGGTGGAGGCAATATACACTGTATCACACAACAAGTACCTAAAAAATAATGATTTTAAAGTATATAACTGACTATCGCCTAAGGAATAAGTAGCGCCAGTAAATATTTTGACAAGGGGACGTCAGATCAATGCTGTCAACTTAAGAAATGACTATTTGATATTTAATTATTATACCATATAGTTTTACAAGTCTTAGTTCAGTATTCTCGACTAAAATAATCAAAATTCATATTATGAATAAGTGTTAATTCAAAGTAACATGTCTAATACCCGTTTTGTTATAAACAAAACGGGTATTCTTTTTATAAGAATTAATTATGTCATAAATTTTGGCTATATTTATTCCTACGCCTAATTTTTAAGCGTGGAAAACTTCTGCCAACTGAAGTCCGTTCTGATATAATCTCTGTAAACTACTAGAGGATGAATCAAAATTATAGCATGGCTGCTCATGAAAAATCAACTACTGTTTTTATCATCATCGGTCCAGTTGGAACTAATATAGGTGAAAATGCTTGGGTTGTAGTAAATCATCAATAGCACTGCCTTATTTTATAATATTAATATTTCATGGTTTGCATGACCTATTATGAATTGTTATAAATTTCCTGTTGATTATTATGTCGAAATTTGTTATAATTTATTATGGTTATCCCCCTGGTAACCTTAGAAATATATTTCAATACCCCTTTGAACAGTTTTATTTATGTATCGGTTCATGATTTACAAAAGAAGGCTCGTAAGAGCCTTCTTTTGTTTTTCATAAATATATGTTAAAATAGTTCTGTTATAAAAATTTTTTAACAGTTCAATTTTTATTAATACACAGTATTTTTTTCAAAATATATGAATAAACAAGTTTTAATGATAGTTATAAAGGGGGATTTATTATGAAAAAAAAGGTAGCAGTTATTTTTACTGGTGGAACAATATCCATGAAGGTAGATCCAAGAATAAATGCTGCAATTCCAATGCTTACTAGCGAAGAAATTATGTCTATGGTAACAAACATCGAAAAATATGCTGATATTGAAATTGTGAATTTTTCACAGTTACCAGGACCTCATGTAACACCTGAAATAATGTTAGAGCTATCTAAACTGGTTAATGAAATTATATTAAGAGAAGATATTACAGGTATTGTAATAACTCATGGAACTGATACTTTAGAAGAAACTGCATACTTTCTAGACTTAACTGTGAAATGTATTAAGCCTGTTATTGTTGTTGGAGCCATGCGTAACGGCTCTGAATTGGGTTATGATGGTCCTAGTAATCTATCCGCTGCCATATGTACTGCTATATGCGATGATTCATGTAATAGAGGTGTTTTAGTCGTTATGAACAATGAAGTAAATGCAGCTAGCGAAGTTACTAAAACCAATACTTTATCATTAAATACATTTAAATCTCCACAATTTGGTCCACTAGGTATTGTAGATAATGACGAGGTACTATTTTATAGAAAAACGAAAAATCACATGCATATAGATATAAAAGAAATCACAGCAAAAGTAGCGTTAATAAAATGTGCATCAGGTATGGATTCTGATATTATAGATTTCTGTATAGAATCAGGGTATAAAGGCATTGTTATAGAAGCATTAGGACGAGGTAATGTACCTATTGGTATGGTTGAAGGTATAAAAAACGCACTACTAAAGGGGCTCGCAGTGGTTATTGTTTCAAGATGTCATACAGGTAGAGTTTTGGATACTTATGGATATCCTGGTGCTGGTAAAGAATTAAGAAAATATGGCGTTATATTTGGTGATAATCTTCCAGGACAAAAAGCTAGAATAAAGCTATTATTAGCTTTAAACTTTAGTAATAATATTGATACTATTAGAGAAATGTTTGAAAATGATATATATATATAATGAGGTAATTGTTTATCAATTACCTCATTTATTTACGTCAATTATAATATGTAATATAGTGTTTAAATTTTTATTATTAATCTTGTTTAATCTATGACATCCATTATTTCTATATCTTTAGCCTTCATTAAATCACAAAAAATATCATCAACTTTTACAACAGGTCTTGTAGGATTATTCTTATCAACATATACAATTTCCCCTATTTCACCGTTGTTTAGTTTAACTATATTGCCAACATAAAAAGCTGATATATTTTTTAAAAATAGTAATGATATTTTAGGATTAAGTACTCCAAAGCTATCATGTGAAATCTGCTCAGCAACTTTGAATGGCGAAATTTTA
Organism: Abyssisolibacter fermentans; assembly: GCF_001559865.1. Taxonomy (NCBI): domain Bacteria; kingdom Bacillati; phylum Bacillota; class Clostridia; order Eubacteriales; family Clostridiaceae; genus Abyssisolibacter; species Abyssisolibacter fermentans. Next base: position 22,771 of record NZ_LOHE01000042.1, on the reverse strand, counting down.
TTTCTATATACTCTTGAAGACGTCATTGCATCAAAAACATCACAAACAGCTATGATCTTAGCAAATTCATGAATTTTATCACTTTTTAATCCAAAAGGATATCCAGAACCATCTTCCCTTTCATGATGTTGTAACACACCATACATTACATTTTTGCTTATACCAACAGTATTTGATAAAAGCTCATATCCGTAAACAGGATGTTTTTTTATAATCTCAGTTTCTCTTTTATCTAGCTTATCTGGTTTATTTATAATATCTGCTGATATTTTCAATTTGCCAATATCATGAAATAATCCAGCCATAAATAATTGCTTCATTTCAACTTTAGAAAAACTCAACCATTTTCCTACCATTGTCGATAGTATTGAAACATTTATCGAATGTTTGAAAGTATAATCATTATCGTCCTTTATCTGTCTTAATTTAGCAAGTATATTATCGCTACTGTACAACTCTGAAATAATTTCATCAGCTTCATTATTAATTTCAGAAACGAGTATTTTTTTTCCAATTTTCACGTCTTCAAAAACTTTTTTAGCTTTACCGTTAAGCTTACTATGATTCTCCACAAAAGTTTTTGCCTTCTCCCCACGTTTTTTTATTTTTTCTTCATCACTGTAAGTTTCATCAATAATATAGATATTATCTATACCCATATTTTTCATATGTAGTATAAGATTTTGATTCAAAACAGTTCCTTTTGTTAATACAGTAATTCCTGTAACTTCATTTATTGAATCTTTACTCAACACCATTCCCTGTCTAGCATCACCCATTCCAATATGCTTCAAAATATCACCTACTTATATTATATTAACGTTCATCTATTTCAACTATTATTTACTTCGACATAAACTTATTTTTTTCCTTTTATAAAATAGATATTTTTTATTAAAATGTAATATTCTTTTATTTTTTTAATAAGTACTTCATGATAGTTACTTTATAATTTTTTTATTTTTCACAATAAATTTTCCTACTATGTAAGTCAATAAAAACGCTATAACTAACCTAAAGCTTAATAAAATATATCCATTTGCTCCTATAGTTGCAAACAGCAATGTATCCTCAAATACTGAATGACAAGCTATTAAAAATATCATCAAAAGGTATAAATCTTTTTTTGAAAGTTCTCCTTCTTGACTACTGTTTATAATAATACCTGCACCGTAAGATAATCCCAATATCAAACCTATTACCAAAGGAAATATTGATTTGTCTGAAATATTTAGTATTTTTGATATTGGTTTACAATAATTCGATATTTTATCTAAGACATTTAAATCTTTTAGTATTTCAGTAACTATCATAAGGGGTATTATAATTTTAGCCATAGTTATTATTGTACTAAAGCTTAATCCTAAAACCTCTTTAAAATAAGTTATAAATAAGTCCATCATTAATCACCCTAACCTTTATTACCATCTATTGTGAAACCATTCTATCTTATTGTTTTGCAAAATTTATATTTGCATCATTAAACTATAATATAATATTCAAAGCTATACCTGAAATTATAGATAAAGACAATCTTATAGCAATAACAATCAGTACACTTATACCTGTTTTTTTAGCTACAGCACTTTCAACAGGTAAACTATGTGAAAAAGACAACATAACCGCAATTATCGTTGCTTGCTTAGCAGTTAATGTCAAAGAAGTCATAGCTCCTATAGCTGCATATATATTTAAAATATTCCCAAATACTAAAACTAATGATGCTTCCCCTGGTAATCCAAATATTTTCATAAAAGGTTCAAAAATCAAAGAAATCTTATTTAGAATATGTATATACTTTAAAAAAACTATAAGAAAATGAATTGGAACTATTACCTTTGTAAGTAACCAAGTCGTTTTGATACCTTTGATTATGCCTCTTTTCAAGGTATTTACAATGGGTTTATCTTTAAAGCTATCAATCAACATATATCAACCTTTCCTTATTTTATGAAACCATTATAACATAAATTTAGATAATATAATATTAAACCTAAATTATTGATTGATAACTATTAAGGAACAATTTTGAGTCACTTCTACTAAAAAAATAATTCGTGCAATGATTCTTAGATTCTTTCATCTCTCCTTTTTGTTATACATATATACCATATTTTATTCAGCAGCTTCAATACAAAAAAACTGTCTCAAATTAGAAAATACTTTCTAATTTGAGACAGTCTCCTATTATCAATATTTGTTTCAATTCTATGCCAATTCTTGATTATCCGTTATTAAATTACTCCATCTACCACATTTATCTCCCCATCTAGCTATCACTTTCTTATTTCTCAAAATTTCTATAACTTCACACATGTTTGAGCAATGATTACACTCAAATCCATGGACTACAAATGCATTGTTAAATACTGCATCACTCTTAAAGTTAGTTTTTTGATCTTTTGCAACTTTTTCTTTTGCTAATATTGCTGAACCTATAGCTCCCATAACATCATAATTTTGTGGAACATATATTTCAGCATTTAGAGATTTTTCAAAAGCTTTCTTTATACCTATATTAGCAGCAACACCACCTTGAAAGAAAATTGGTTCCTGTATTTTTTTCCCTTTTCCAACATTATTTAAATAATTTCTAACTAAAGCTTCACATAATCCATTTATAATATCTTCTTGGCTGTGTCCTAATTGCTGTTTATGTATCATATCAGATTCTGCAAAAACAGCGCATCTACCTGCAATTCTTACAGATGTTTTTGATTTTAATGCTAGCTGTCCAAAATCTTCAATTTTAACTCCTAATCTTGCAGCCTGCCTGTCTAAAAAAGAACCAGTACCTGCAGCACATACAGTATTCATTGCAAAATCCTGTACCACACCATCTCTTAGAATTACTATCTTTGAATCTTGACCACCTATTTCTAATATCGTTCTAACATTAGACTTAATGTTTATAGCAGCAATTGCGTGAGTTGTTATTTCATTCTTCACTATATCAGCTCTTAACATAGCACTTGCTAAATATCTACCACTTCCTGTTGTTCCTACTCCTTTTATATATCTTGCTTCATCTTCTATTAATTTCATTCCCTCTTGAAGTACAACTATTGGTTTACCCATAGTTCTAAGGTAATATTTTTTTACTACATTTAAATTTTCATCTATCAAAACAATATTTGTACTAACTGACCCAAGATCAACCCCAAGATATAGATTTTCCACTGTTAATCTTCTCCTTTCTATTTCTTAATAAATCTACAAAAGCTTCTATTCTTGTGAGATATCCAGCTTCACCAGTCATCTCATCAACTATAAAAGTCATGATAGGTATGTTATATTTCTGTCCAATTGAAGGTAATATACTTGCTGCAACAATTTCAGGCATACAACCAAACGGATAAATCTGAATAATACCATCATATCCGTTTTGAGCATATAACACACTCCCTCCCACTGTCTCTCTTCCATGACCTCCTACCAATGTTTTTAAATATGGTCTTGCTGCTTTTAATATTTCTCTTTCTTGACTCATGCCTAATAGTGATTTTACGGTAAGATGATTTTCTACCCATGCACTTGGAGAATGATATCTATGAACTAATACATTAAAATTACCTAATTTTCTTTCAATCTCTAAATTAACAAATGGCTCTATTACACTATATATTTCACCAACTATTCCTATTTTAATAACATCTTTAGAATTTTCTTTTATTCTATCTAAATACTTTGCAGTTTTTGTTATATTCTTAATTATTTCCCTAGAACCTTTACAATTTTCTACTCTATTCATATAGTCATCCATTATTTTATCTATTTCACGTTTATTACTTGCATAAGCTCTTTTTCTATTTGATAACTTTGTAAGTTCATCAGCCATATATACAATATGCTTGCCTTTTAAAAAACATTTTACGATATCAATTTTATTTTTTGTACTTAGCTTTCCTGTATTTGCAATTATATTTTTATTACCACTGCTTGGCGGGTCAACAACTATAAAATTAACGTTATAACCCAAATCCTTAAGTATCTCTTCTTCTATAACCGAATATAAACCAAATCTACAAGGTCCTCGACTACCTGTAATTAATATTGTATCAGCACCTCTTTTAATACTCTCTATGTAGTTCCCAATATTAATTTTTAGTGGTAAACATATAGTTTCTGGTGAATATTTCGTACCTATTTCTAAAGTTTTTTTATTGCATTTTGGAGGAATTATAACCTCGTAACCTAAATCTTCTACTACTGCCTTTGCACCAATATATGCATTACCCATGTGTGGAAATGTTATTTTCATAATTTTTCCTCCATTCTAACATATCTAGAAAAGCTTCTAGTCTAGTGTTAAATCCAGCCTCACCAGAATGTTCATCTATTACAAGAACTGTAAATGGAACCTTATTTTTTATACATTTTCGTTGAATTATATCTATAATTATTGAATCCAAGCCACAACCAAATGATGATAGATATATTATTCCATCTACCAAATTTTTTTCTATTGCATAAAAACATGTGCCAACTATTTTGTTTCCTGCTGACCAAAAAATTTTTCTCTTAATTTGATTAATATATTCATCTCTGTGCTTTGATAACATTTCTGGTGTTATAATATGCACTTTTTCTTTACTTAGCTTGTTTATTAATCCCATATTAAGATATTCATCATATATATTATATGAGTGTCCTGCAACCATGATTTTAGTAGAATGATTATAATTGCTTATATTAGCATCCATAGCATGAGACAACATTTTATTTTGAAATTTATCTTCATATCGTTTTAGATCCATTAAACCATTATTATAGGCCTTTCTAATTTTGCTAATATTATGTGTGAATTTTCCCCCAAGTTTTAAAATTGCTGCTTTATATAACTGTTTTCTCAAATTTACCTCTACATCAATTATTTCAGGTAAATCTTTTACCGAATGCTTAACCATAGATGGTAATCCAAGTATCTTAGGACATTGATATGTTTTTTTCTCTACACTTATTATTTTAGGGATAAATATATAATCAACTCTATCCTTTAAATTCATAACTTGCCCATGAAAAAGTTTAACAGGTAAACAAGCATCATCTATACATTTTGATACTCCATCAGTTAATATTTTTTTATTACTTTTATCAGAAACAATAACATCTACGCCAAGTTCCTCAAAAAAAGTTTTCCAAAGGCTTACATAATCATAATACAAAAGCCCTCTAGGTATTCCCACTTTCAACTTAATCCCTCCTAACTACTCTTATATTATGAACAGTAAACAGTTTTTTTATCCAAAATAATACTATGTTATTTAAACTTTAAATTGAAATTCAAAAACTTCAAAAATATTTTTTCATTTTTTGTTTTCAATACAATAAGAGGCCATCATGAAATAATAATGATATCATTATTATTTCATGATGGCCTCTTTATATTATTAACTTTTAAAATTTTATATTTTATTTATCTATAATAGTATAAATCAATTCAATATAATATTTTAAATCCTCTTTATCACTACACATTTCTAGTGAGTATTTTATATAATCTACAAATTCATCTATTGTATCAAACGGTATACTTATTAATGACAATAACTTTTTCATTCTGTTTTTTTTCTCATTTTTATTCATTTTAGAAATACTTCTTAATATATAATCAATAAAATTATCTATTAACAATTCTAAATACTCTTTATTTACTAAATTATTATTATCTTCTGAAATAATAAACTCTTCAGGTTGGATAATTTCATCCTTATAATATGCAAGCAAATGCTCCGTTTTATTTATTTCATTCAATATTTTTTCATTGTTAATTTTTCTACTTATCAATTCATTAATTATTTTGCTTAGTTCTATATTTTTCTTCTTGATTTCATGATTAAGCTTATTTATATATTTGTTGTTCTGCTGAATATACCTATCTCGTTCTTTACTTTTTTCTATTTCTAATATGTTTAATAAGTATGGCTTTTTATTATATAAATCACTTAAACCATATTCTACGTCTATCATAGATAATATTATGAATCTATTAATTATAAGTCCTAAAATTCTTATAATTTCTGAGATATTATTCATTTCATCTGAAATTCGTAAAATTTCTTCATGTTTATTTAATGCTGCTTCGTATGATAATTCCTTAAATTTAATCATTTTTAATTCTTCAACATAAAAAAAATACTTTTCGAATTTTATACCATATTTTGGGTGCAAGTGTCCGTTAAAAAAATATTTATACGTAGAAATCATTGTTTCACAAAATTTATTTGATTTTTTTAACATACTTTTTCTCAAACCATTTCTTACTAAACTAAAATATTTATCTTTAGCTAGATATAATGGAATAACATTTATTATTTCAGGTATGTATGTTTCAACCATTTTAGGATTATTATAGTATTTATTCTTGAGATGACTACATAAAACGAAAATATCCGTTTTATTATTTTTGTTTATATTATTAGACCTTCTTCTTATAATACTTAAAAGTATCTCATTATAATAATCTATTTCGTTTATATATATGGATAACAAAAAACTTAATTCTCTAATATTATCTCTAACAATTTTATAATATTTAATCTGTTCAATATCAAATTTTTTTGTACTATCAACCTTGTATAATTTTTTTATATAATTCAAAAAAGTATCTCTTATGCTCAAAATATTTGTGTATTCACTTTCTACACCTTTTAAAATATCTTCATTTAAATTAATATAGTCTTCTAATTTGATTATATAGTTAAATAATTCAATAACTGATAATTGTCCAATATTATATTTTTGAATGTTATTTATTTTAAAAAACATATTTAATAATTCTTCAGTTTTAATAGTATGTACTCCTTCTTTTTTATTCATAGAATCACCTTCATTATATTATCCAATACTCACATTATTCATAGAAAATTAAACACAATACCATATTTGTATATGAATAATCAAAGAATATATATTAATAGTTTACTATTAATATTCTTATTTTTCAAGCTTAGAAAAATAGAAGCCTTAATTGACTTCTATTTAAAATATGTTTAATATTTTAACCCTGATTATTCATATAACTTTAAATAATGTGCTGTATAATTCTGAATTATGAGCAGAGAACCTAAATTTTAATTTAGTGTGAATCGCTTATTCAGACGTAGTCTGAGGTACATTTAAGTTAACCTTCGAAGGCATACCGAGTTGGTATGTCGAGAATTTAATGGGTATCTTATAATCAAAAGGATGCAATTACGTAATAATTGCAACACACCGTTTCAACGAGGCGGAAGATATGCACACCGCCTGTTAAATACAATTGGACCCACTACCTATAGAGGTGGGGGACATCTTGCGCCTTGTTATAATCAAAAGTATATTATTAATGAATCTCCTATTCAGTTACTTCATAGGAGTAAGCGATTCACATAAAATCATAGATTTTAGTTCACTGCTCATGATTTTCTATGGATAATCTGGGTTTAAGTTATTTATAAATCATAGTACATTTCAAATTCTTTTGGATGAGGAATCGAATCTAGCAACTTAGATTGATTTCTTATACTTCTTATTTGATCTTCAATTACACCTTTTGTAAAAACTCCACCTCTTAATAAAAATTCAAAATCTTTTTCTAATTCATCTGCTGCTTCTGATAAAGATGTTGGTAAACTTTTGATTTTATTTCTTTCTTCTATTGGTAAATTAAATATATTTACATTATACGGTCCATAACCTTCACTTTGCGGATCTATTTTACTTACTATTCCATCTAATCCTGCCAAAAGCAATGCTGAATATGCTAAATATGGATTACATGTTGCGTCCGATGGTCTATATTCAAATCTTTTAGTTTCAGGGGTATTTGCATATCCTGGTATTCTGATTACAGCACTCCTATTAGAAACTGCAAAACAGATACTTACAGGTGCTTCAAATCCTGGAACAAGTCTTTTATAAGAATTTGTACTAGGGTTCGTAAATCCAGATAACGCTGGAGCATGCTTTAATATACCTCCTATAAAATATAAAGCCTCTTTACTTAAACCTGAACATCCATTCTTATCGTAGAATATTGGTTCTCCATTTTTAAATAATTGCATATGGACATGCATTCCATTTCCAGCTTCACCATATAATGGTTTTGGCATAAAAGTAGCTGTTTTTCCATTTTGTATTGCAGTGTTTTTCACTACATATTTTAAGATCATTGTGTTGTCAGCCATTTCTCTCATTTTACCATGTTCTGTTTCTATTTCTACTTGACCTGTACCTCCGACCTCATGATGGTGATATTTTATTTTTACATTTAAATCTTCTAATTTTCTAGTAATTATTGAACGTAAATCATTGGTTAAATCCATAGGTAAATCAACATGATATCCATTTTGATAAGGTACTTTATATCCTTGATTATATTCTGAATTACCAGTATTCCAATAAGCTTGTTCGCTATCAATATTAACAAATTGTTCTTGAGGCTTGTTCAAATATGATATATGATCAAATAAATAAAATTCAAATTCTGGTCCTATTATGTTTTCATCAGCTATATTAGTTTCTATTAAGTATTTCTCTGCTTTTTGTGCAATATATCTAGGATCACCCTCAAACCTACTAGTGGTATCTCCTAATTGATAAATATCACTTATCATACTAATTGTGGGTACCTCACAAAATGGGTCAACAAAAGCTGTTGTTATATCTGGTATAAATATCATATCTGATTTTTCAACTGTCAAAAAACCATAACTTGAGCCATCAAATCCAATACCTTCTGTTAAAGTTTTTTCACTAAACCTTTCAACTGGCATAGCTAAATGATGCCATCTGCCTGCTAAATCAATAATCTTAAAATCAATTATTTCAATACCTTCTTGCTTACAAAAGCTTTTTACTTCCTCCAAATTACTAAACAAAAGATCACCCCTTTTTCAACTATGTAATTCTATAATATTGCAATAAAAGCAAGCTGTCAATATATACACCACTAGTTATATATTAACAGCTTATTAAGATTTTTTAACAATATTAATTTTAACTTGATTATTCATTAGATATTATAAGGTCTACCTGTATATTTGGGCTTTTATTAAGCTTTTTATTTAATATTACTTTGATGTATCCAACTAATTGTTCTTCAAGTTCATTTAAACTATAATTATTAATTTTATTTAATCTAACAATATTTAATAAATTTCTGAGAGTTTCTTCACATTCATTTAACTTTTCCAATCTGTATTCTAAATATGCTTTATTAAAATAAAACTTTTTAATAATATTAATGTTATTTATTTCCATTCCGTTATTGTCTAGTACATTTTTATATAATAATACTGCTTCTTCTAATTTATTATTATTAACAAGTAATTTAGATTTCGTAAAGATAGTATTAAAATATTCTTCTTGACTTGACGTTTCACTCTGCCATTTATTGAAAGCTTTATCTAGTATATCGTTTTGTACACTATATATAAACATTTCATTAAATATTGTCTTAGCTTCATAACTTTTTATATCATCACGTTTTAAAAAATCTTCCAACATTTCATATAATAGAGTTTGATAATCATCTTCTTTAACAACCTTATATTTTATTAAATAATAATTCAATCCTATTTTATTCCAATAATTTTCTTTTTTTAACTCTTTTAGAGTTTGTAGGGGATTCTCATCATAATTTTCTTTCTCATCATAAGGTATGGTTTCTACAAAATCTAAGTATTCTAATGTTCTCAGGACTCTAATATATTTATCATCATTTTCCTGTAATTCCATATCAGTAAAATAATTTCCAAAATACATAAATTTGTTATCGTAAATATCTGATATCATTTCAATATCCTTTATAAATTCTTTACCATGTTCCATCTCTTTAAAAACTTTTTGTATCAATGTTGCAGCTTCAGCTCTAGTAATGTTATTTTTAGGCTTAAATGTATTATCTTCATAGCCATTAATAATCCCATTATTAACAAGGTTTTTAATTTCATCATAATACTGATATGTTGGTAAAATATCTGTTAATACTAAATCTTTTTCTTCAATCGCGGGATAGTCAAAAAAACTAGTTAACAAAGCTGCTTCCTCTCTAGTTATATATTGATTAGGATTAAATGTATCTCCAACGAATATAGCTTCAAACTTCAAATCATTATCAAGACTATTTATATACTCAATTACTGTAGTTATGTTTTGATAAGCCCAAAATGTTGGTTGTAAATCACTATATAAATTTGAACTTTCTATCTTTTCCTCATCATCATTTCTTACATCATTGTCTAAATTATTATCTTCTGATTCTTGTTTTGTTTCATTAACTTCTTCCTCATCAATAGTATTTTCGGAATTGTTTGTTGAATTTGAATCAATTTCCCCATTAACATTTTTTGATTCATCGTTTATTATTTCAGCTGTACTATCTGGCGTATCTATAGCAATAGCATCTTCGTTTGTATTTTCTTCTATATTATTTGAACTTATTACTTTACTTATATTAGCTGCTCTATATAAAATACTTATGTATTCACTTCTAGTTATAAAGTTATTAGGTTTAAAAGAACCGTCTTCATATCCATTAAATAACGGATAATCATTAGATGCCCAAAAGATAGTATCTTCCGCCCAATGCCCAAATACATCATAAAAAAACATACTTGAATAAACATTGCTTATATTTAGTATGCTAAATAGTAATGCTAAAGCTAATACATAAATTTTTCTTTTCATAAAAATCCTCCTAAAGGGTCAATTACCCTATTCATATGTACTAAGTTTTATTATTACTAGCATTGAATATACTAATTATACCATAACTTATTAATATTTATTATTACAATAATATGACTTATTAAATACAATATAAGTTCCAATACATCCTCAATTTATTTAAATGTGGTATCAAATAAAAAACACAAATCTTATATATAAATTAACATTGTAATCTTTTATTGAATTATCATAAGCTATGTATTTTTTAAAAAACCATTATGCTTTTGAAAGCACCTATATAGTGTTTATTAATAATATGAATTAATTATATTTTATGAATTCATCATATATACCATTTACAAGAATATTCATTCCATATTTTTTTAGTTTTTCAATAATGATAAATTGTAAATCACCAAAATTACTTATTTTATTGTTGTCATTAATATTCATTCTTAAAAATAAATCAATTATATATTTACTTAAATATAATGTATAATATCTAATTGAAATTTCATCTATTAAATCGACGTAAAAAGTATCATTTTGCATAACAAGTAGTATATCTTGACTACTTTTTACTTTTTCATCATATCCTAAAAGATTTTGAACAATATCTTTTTCTTTTTGTAATAGTTTACCTTTACCATACATACTCCAAGCTAATCCTAAATACATAGAGCAAAATACCTTTACTATTGATATATCCATCAACATTCCTAAATCTATCAAATCTTTTAAATCTAATTTAATATTATTTATAATCGATAATATTGCTTCTTGCGAAAAATTATTAAAAACAAGCATAATATCATTTTCAAATCTATTCAAACATATATCTTCAGCTTGGCGCACTAAATAATCAGAAAAATAAATTACACCCAAAATTATCTACTCCTTATTTTTTATTATCTCCACTCACAAAATATATTGCTTAATGGATAATTGTTAATAATATTAATATGCATGAATTTATTGTTAACCTTATATACATATCTTTAAACATATTCTTTATATATAATTCATATTATTAATTGTTTGTACAATATAACATTTTTTGATAACAAAGATTTAATAAGAAGTTTTTTAATTTTAACCCTGATTATTAATATGACTCCAGATAATAAGCTGCATAATTCCGAATTCGAAGGTTTCAGTAAATTCGAAGGCATACCGAGCTGGTATGCCCGCCATTTAATAGGCATCTTATAATCGGAAGGATATTATTTCTGGGTTTAATACTACTGTATGAATTTTTTTATTATTTTTATTTCTTTATCATTTAGCTTATACATTTTAAAAAAGATGTCATTCATTTTCATTTCCAATTCAATTGCTCTCATCTTATTTTGATTATTCGCTATCGAATTATTGTTTATTTTTATTAGCTCTTTTACACAATTTTCTATATCTTTCTCCCAAGCAACTCTTATTTTTAAATTCATAATTTTATTAGGGTAATAATCATATACATTTACACCCAGTTTTTTAGCAACACACTTAAAATAGTATTCAAACAAATTTGAGTTAAGCATACCTAACAGATAATAAATAGAACATATATTGTTATTCGTTATACTATATACATCTGCACTACTTAAAGTACCAATATCATCTATAGTAAATCTATTGTTTTTACATTTATAAGGAAATATGATTTTCTGCTGCAAAAATACCTCCAGATTCCTTCCCCATTGCAATTCATACCATTTTCTTATATTTTTTTTGCACTCTCTTCTGCTTAATAGTCTATCTTTATATTTTTCTATATACTTAATAGCGTTTGGATATTTTTTTATATCAATTATTTTATCAGAATATATTATATATTTAGATGGTTTAACTTGCTTATATCTGGTGACATCACTATTTTTTATCCAAGGTAAAATTATATCTGTCTCTAAGTTAAATTGTGAAATTTGCTGTTTATTAACAATAAACGCTCTGTCACAGCCTGTTATAATTCCCTGATAACTATTGCATAAATTTTTTAGTACATAATCCCCTTGTTTATCTATTTTATTGTATATCTTTTTTTCTTCATTACTAAGTAAAACCCATTTTTGAACGCTAAAGTTATTGCTATCTACAGTATAATTATAAAAAATATCATATGGAAATTGATTTATATTCTTTATTTTAAAATTACTATTATCACCTAATCTAAATATATCTGAAGTCAAACTGTTCTGTTTACTCTTAACACAATTTATAATTGCAGGACTAACGCCTACCTGCTTAAAAACTTTATGTCCATAAAAATCAATTATTTTTTTTATATCAAATTCACTGTGTATAAATTTTCTCAAATTGATAGCTGAAGGTGCTTCTATAAAATATCTAGAAGTAATATATGTTAAATTCTGACCATCTTTTAATAAGTCATAACCTATTTTAAAAAAACAATAAGATATATCTGATTTATCTGTAAATATTTTAGGAAACTTTTCCTTTAGTTGTTTTTTATATAATATAGATAATTTTTTATGCCCAATATATGGTGGATTACCTATTACCAAATCAAAACTATTATTATCAATGATAGATTTATCATCTTGAATTAAATCAATTAGCATTGTATCATTGTCCAATAAAATATCCTTATTATAAATATTAGTTTTAATTAATTTATTGCAATTTTGATATTTTAGTAATAAATCAGTTCTAGTTAAAAACACTGCAAATTTGTCAATATCTGCTCCCCATAAACAATTTTCAATAATAAACTTATCTAAATCTGTATATATTTCATCTATCATTTGAGGATGCTTTTTTTCTATGTCAGGTCTATTTGTAACAAAAATCTCTTTTAATTTATCAAATATTTTAATCAAAAAAAATCCTGCTCCACATGCTGGGTCAATAATTTTATAACTTGGATTATTTACTATAGCTTCAGGCTTTATGCTAATATTTATCATTTCATCAATAATAAAATCTGGTGTATAAACTTGCCCAAGATATTTCTGCTCCTTTGCACTGATAAAATTTTCATATAGTTTCCCTACAGAAATGTTTCCACATTCATTGTACAGACTGCATAAAATTTCACTTAATTTATCTTTATCATTTTCATCAAAACTGCTATTATCAGAATATAACTGTTCATTTTTTTTGTTGATTCCAACAATTTTTGAAGCGGTTTCTATATCTACAGAATATTTATTGCATATAAGCTTAATTCCAACAAAATATATAATAACTTTCTTTAATTCTATATATTTATCAACATCATCTATTGAAACCTTAGACATTATCTCTCGTACTTTGTTTTTTAAGCCATCAACTGACATTTTATCACCTCAAATTATAAAGTTTAAACCTAAACACTTTATTTTATATAATAAATATTATAATATAAATATATAGCAGTAGTAAACAACACTTAAAGGAGTTAGTTATTTATGATTAAAATAGAAGATAAAAAATCTATAGATTTCAATATATGTAATGAATTCTATAACATAATCCAAAATAGAAGTTTTTGCATTTTTGATATCGAAACAACCGGTTTTAATAGCAAATTTAATAAAATTATTCTTATAGGAGTACTTTATTTTGATAATAACAAGTTAATTATTAATCAATTTTTTTCAAAAGGGCCTGAGGAAGAAATAGATATCCTGACAGAAGCTGTAACTCTTATAGACAAATTTGATACTTTCATAACTTATAATGGTGATACTTTTGATATCCCCTTTATAAACAGAAGACTCTTACATCATAAATCCAATTTAAAACTTGATAAAATCAAGAGCCTAGACTTAATAAAAATAGTTAGGAAAAATAAAAATATTTTAAAACTAGAAGACTGTAAATTGAAATCAGTAGAAAAATCGTTAGGAATTTATAGAGATGACAAAATATCAGGCAAAGAAAGTATTCAATTATACAAAAAATATGTTAAAACATATGATAAAAATATATTAGATATAATATTAAAACATAACTACGATGATATATATTATCTCCCACAATTATTAAATATCTATAGTATTATTTATAACAATAAATACTTTAACTACAATGTGTATTTGGACAACTATAATATAAATATTTCAATAAATCTAGATGATGTAGATATATCAAAAAATAACATGAGTATAATGTGTCAAACTGATTCTATAGAACTGCCAAAGCAGATTTACTATAGTGATATATTTGATTTTGATTGGGACATACGCAAGGGCATTTTAAAGCTAAATATGATGCTAGCTAACAGCAAGCTCTCAAATAACAATAAATGCTTTTATATAAATAAAGATGCTTTTGACTTTGAAATAAATATTAATGATAATTCACCTTATAATTTCCCAGAAAATATATTACTTATTAAAGAAAAAAATACATTGTATTATGAAAATATAAAACAACTCTTAAATCTCATATTAACTAATATATTTAAGTCATCTTCAAAATTAAATATGTCAACTATATAATATGTAAAATCACTTATAGTTGGTTGAATTCACTTATGATAATATGAAACCCTGATTATTCAATATTATATAAATAATCAGGGTTTTTTCTACAATTAAATTTTCATTTCCCTACTCTACAAACCTATATAGGCAAAAAAAATGGTGGGCCTTCAGGGACTCGAACCCCAGACCTACCGGTTATGAGCCGGGCGCTCTAACCAACTGAGCTAAAGGCCCCCATCAATGGTAGGACTAAGTGGACTCGAACCACCGACCTCACGCTTATCAGGCGTGCGCTCTAACCTGCTGAGCTATAGTCCTATGATATCATGTTTCATCTATTTAATTAAGTGGTGCCCAGAGGCGGAATCGAACCACCGACACGGGGATTTTCAGTCCCCTGCTCTACCGACTGAGCTATCTGGGCAAAAAAATGGTGGGCCTTCAGGGACTCGAACCCCAGACCTACCGGTTATGAGCCGGGCGCTCTAACCAACTGAGCTAAAGGCCCCCATTAATGGTAGGACTAAGTGGACTCGAACCACCGACCTCACGCTTATCAGGCGTGCGCTCTAACCTGCTGAGCTATAGTCCTATGTATCAAAAAATTTATGGTCGGGGTGGCAGGATTTGAACCCGCGGCCCTCTGGTCCCAAACCAGATGCGCTACCAAACTGCGCTACACCCCGAAATTAATTTTCCTTATATTATACTCATTCACAGTCTTCATTGTTTTCTACATTTTATTAAATTGGCAGGGGTAGCAGGACTCGAACCCACGGCGCTTGGTTTTGGAGACCAACGCTCTACCAACTGAGCTATACCCCTACAAATGGTGGGCCTTCAGGGACTCGAACCCCAGACCTACCGGTTATGAGCCGGGCGCTCTAACCAACTGAGCTAAAGGCCCAAAATAAATTTTGGGTGAATGGCGGAGAAGGAGGGATTTGAACCCTCGCGCCCCGTAAAGGACCTACTCCCTTAGCAGGGGAGCCTCTTCAGCCACTTGAGTACTTCTCCATTTACTGGCGGAGAGGGTGGGATTCGAACCCACGTGGGCGTAAACCCTAACGGTTTTCAAGACCGCCCCGTTATGACCACTTCGGTACCTCTCCATTATTAATCTGTTATTGGTGACCCATCGGCGACTCGAACGCCGGACACCCTGATTAAAAGTCAGGTGCTCTGCCAACTGAGCTAATGGGTCATATTAAATTTATAATATATCAATTTTTATAATCCTTTGTAACGACCTCTTTGATGTCTCCACCATTTATAAAAATGGTGACCCATCGGAGGCTCGAACTCCGGACACCCTGATTAAGAGTCAGGTGCTCTACCAACTGAGCTAATGAGTCAAATTGGCTGGGGTAGCAGGACTCGAACCTACGCATACTAGAGTCAAAGTCTAGTGCCTTACCGACTTGGCGATACCCCATCATGTGGTGCACCTGGGAGGATTCGAACCCCCGGCACACGGATTAGAAGTCCGTTGCTCTATCCTACTGAGCTACAGGTGCATGTTGAAAAATGGAGCGGGTGAAGAGAATCGAACTCTCGCGACTGGCTTGGAAGGCCAGGGCTCTACCACTGAGCTACACCCGCATAATTAAATTTGGTGGAGGGGATTGGATTCGAACCAATGAAAGCACAGCTAACGGATTTACAGTCCGTCCCCTTTGGCCAACTCGGGAACCCCTCCTCAATTTATGGAGCTGGTGAAAGGACTTGAACCCTCAACCTACTGATTACAAGTCAGTTGCTCTACCAATTGAGCTACACCAGCAATTTTTATGGCGACCTGGAAGAGACTCGAACTCTCGACCTCCAGCGTGACAGGCTGGCATTCTAACCAACTGAACTACCAGGCCATTTTTTCGGCTCAGTTATAAATTATAAGCCATCTTTTTTGTTTTGTCAACACTTTTTTAAATAATTTCTAAGCATTAATCTACTAAACAATGGTGGGCACAATAGGGCTCGAACCTATGACCCCCTGCTTGTAAGGCAGGTGCTCTCCCAACTGAGCTATGCGCCCTTAAATGGTTGCGGGGATCGGATTTGAACCAATGACCTCCGGGTTATGAGCCCGACGAGCTACCAGACTGCTCTACCCCGCGACAAAACAATATTAAATATGACTCTCTACTCACTCTGTTACAGAATAAGTGATTCACACCAAATCATAAATCTTGATTCTCTACTTAAATGGTGCCGGAGATCGGAATCGAACCGATACGATCGTATAAGGATCGCAGGATTTTAAGTCCTGTGCGTCTGCCAGTTCCGCCACTCCGGCAATTACTCTGGCTCTCAGGGTGGGACTCGAACCCACAGCCTACCGGTTAACAGCCGGTTGCTCCACCATTGAGCTACCTAAGAATACTTAATATTATTACTGTTGTCCTCAAGTAACTATTTGCTTGTTTTTCAAGGACAAGATATATCTTACCATACTAACAACCCACTGTCAAGGTTTTTAAAAAATTATTTGTTCATAAATTGTAATACTAAATGTCGAACCAGTTATGTTAAGTTGTTCCAGTTATAACTATGTATCATCTGTTGATATTCTATCATACTTTTGTACTATACACACCTATAAAAATAAAAAAATATAAATTTATTAATCTTAAACTAGAATCTATCATAGTTTAGCTAAATCTTTCATAGCTTAAAATAAGAAATTTTTTTTAGGAGGATAAAATATGATAGATTTTATAAAGTATTTATTATTTCTTATAATATATTATTTACTTATTATTAAACTCGATAAACGTTTTTGCTTTAAGCATTATATATTCAATAAGATTGGTACTCGCAAAAAATATAATATTTTAATCATTGCATTATTTTCTACATTATTGATATTATTAAGCTTTTTTGATACTTCACTAATTTACCCAAATATATTAGGTGGTATACTGATTGGATCTATGCTTTCTTTTTTATGTTATTAATTTTTATTATTGAAGTAACAAAAACTCCTTTACTACCATATATTATAGTACATAGATAATCAAATGTAATATATTTATATTCGAATATCAAATCTAATTACAGGAGGTATTCTTATGGCTGATGCTCAATGTGGATGCGGATGTAGTGATAGTTTATTATTCTTTTTCTTGCTATTAGTAATATTGTTCTGTTACTGCTTTTAATTAAAATTAGTATTAGGAGCTAGTAATGCTCCTAATAACTACATAGATTTATCTTTTTTACTAACTACATAAGCTATTATTAATAAACTATACAATATTTGTAACAAGTCGCATCTGATTTCCATAATATATAATAGCTATTGACTAATTCACTAAACAAAGGAGGTTGCGTTATGGCTAACGGTCTTTTTGGAAGTTTATTCAACTGTGAAAACGGTAGCAGTTTATTGTTTTTCTTCTTACTATTAGTTATAATTTTCTGTAACTGCTATTCAGGCGGCTGCTAGTTGTAAGACTCTAGACATCTGAGTTTACAAACAATAAAAAGCTAATATTATCCTTATGATAAATAAATAGCTAATTATGCATTTAATAATAATTTGATTTAGTTGCATAAACTTAGGTAGGAGTCTTTCAAGACTCCTTAACCTTTATAACAACACAATCAATTACGTAGTAATTGCAATACACCGTTTCAACGAGGCGCAAGATTTCACACCGTCTGTTAATCTAATCGGCACCCACCACCTAAAGAGATGGAGGACATCTTGCTCCTTGTTATAACCCCAGATTATTCATAGAAAATTATGAGCAGTGACCTAAAATCTGATTTTATTTGAATCGCTTACTCCTATAAAAAAGCGAAATAGGAGATTCATTAATAAGTATTCCTTTGATTATAAGATGTCCATTAAATAGCACTATAGGGAGTTATATGAATAATCTGGGATAATAATTTTATTAGAAAGAGTGATTGTATGATGAAGTTTCCTCTTTGGATTGCAAAAAATAAAAATAAGATATTAGTTTACGATTCAAACGGATTATTATTAAAATTATATGATAGTACTGAAATAAATTCACAAGATGTAGAAAAAAATATCGGAATTTGTAACAGAAACAAAAACATAGATAGTTTAAAACCCTGATTACTAGGCATTATGCGTATAATCAGGGCTAATACTTCTTTTAAATATTTACTCCAAAACAAATTGAGGTTGATATAAGTTAAAAACAAGTGTTCATTTCATATATAAATATCGTTAATCAAAACAAGAAATAAATTTAATTAATAATTTGACCTAGGAATATCGTCCTAGGTAATTATTTTTTTAACAATATTGAAACACCATTATAATCCATCTCCAGATTATTGTCATCTTTATAATATATCTTCAGTTTGTATTCTGCATCTACATTTGGTACGTCAAATAATAATACTCCAGTTTTTTTAACCTTTGGCTCAATATCTAAACGTAGATTTTTACCACCCATTATTTCAGTCTGTACTTTATCATAATTAATAATTTCTCCTGTTTTAAGAGTAATATTGTATTCTGTTCCATTTTTTTCGATTAATTTATATTTGAAATTATCTAATTTTATATTTTGTAAGCTTGCATTAACTCCAGATACTTGTACTAGCAAAAACTTATTTTCAGGTTTATACTCTACAATATCATTAGTATCTAATTTTATTTTACAGACATCAGTTTTATAGATTTCATCTACTTTAAACTTAACATCTTTATATTTAACTTCTTGACCAATTTTAATAGAATTTTCCTCTTGATATTGATCATTAGTAGTAAAAGAATTCGAATTACTACTTATTTTATCTTTCAACTCTGCAATTTCATTATTCAAATCATTAATTTTACTATCCTTTTGTTTAATATTGTTCTCAAGTAGTTTAATTTGGTTATTTAAATCCTCTATTTGACTCTTCATATCTTGATTTTCTTTTTTTGATGAATCATCATTTCCATTGCTACAACCACTCAATAGTAAAGCTAGAATAGTCATAACCACTATAATTTTTTTCATTGTTATCCTCCCTTTAAAATTAAGTACATTAATACATGGTTAATATTCTATAAGTACTTTTATATTCCTCTATATTATAATATAACTTGTCCATTATTTTAATTATATAAAACCAAATTATTCATATAAAACTAAAACCCATGATTTTATAATTGATTATATTTTTAAAAATAAGCTATAAAATCTAATAAAAATGCTACAATGCCAACTGTAATACTTACTAATAAAAAAGTTTTAACACTTTAGGTGATAAAGATACAATATTTAACTATAATCAAAGATTTCTAAGTCACTTTTATACATAATATAATTTATTATAAAAAAATAATTAACTTTCTACATTTTCCTAAAATCCAAAACCTCTCTAGTCTTCTTAATCTGTTCAGGAATGCTGTCAAATTTCTGTCTGACTATATTTATAAATAACACATCAATAACAGTCAATTGAGCTATTCTAGACGCAATTGCACCCATTCTAAGGGTGTTTTCTACCTCAGTAGTATATAAATTAATATCTGCTAGTTCGGCTAATGCATTTTTACCATACTTTGTTAATGATATTATTTTACATCCTCTTCTTTTAGCCATCTCTACAGCTTTAACAGTTTCTAGGGTTTTGCCATTATGGGAAATCGCTAAAACTATATCATCTTTATCTATATTTACAGCTGAAACTAACTGAAGATGATAGTCCATATACATACTTACTGGTATATTAATTCTGACAAGTTTATATTGAAAATCCATTGCTACTAATGCAGATTGTCCAACTCCAAACAAATGAACTTTTTTTCTATTTATAATTTCATTTGTAGCTTCATCTATTATATTCTTATCTAAAAGCTTCATAGTTGATTCTATCGCTCTCATATTACCGATTGATATTTTATTTATAATGTCCTTTGAAGAATCATTTATAGAAACTTGTTCATATATGTTTTTATTATCATTATCTATTTTGACTACATCCTTTGCAAGAGCAATTTTAAACTCTTGAAATCCAGAATATCCAAGTCTTTTTGAAAATCTTACCACACTAGCTGGGCTTGTATGAGATAAAGATGCTAATTGAGATGCTGTTTGGTTGTAAACTTCATCAATATTCTCTATTACATAATCAGCTAGTCTTTTTTCTGAACTAGAAAATTCATTTAACATACTACTTATTTTAACAATGACGCTCATTTTACCCTCCAACTAAAACCTATATTATTTATAGAACATAAAATATTATATTGCATTCCTCATAAATAATCAAAGTTAATTTCTTTTTATAATATTATATCAAGTTAATGTATATTTTAAAAACAATTTTTATATAATTACCATTAATTATTATAATATTTTCAATTATTGTTAATTTATGAATAAATGTACACTTCTTATACTTATTAAAAGTATACATCCTTCAAACACTGTTTCATCCTTTCTATTAATGGTGCCCTATGAAATCTTAACTAAACTATTTATATCCTTCTTCTATCAATTTAACAGCATTCATAGAATCTCTAAACGTAGGCAATTTCATGAATTTCAGTTTTTTATTATCAATATTTAATAAAAAGCTGTACAATGAAGCCATATGAGCATCTACCATCCATCCTAATGAGTATTTTCCAGATGGCCATACCTTATCAATGTCGTGTTCAACATCATCAAAAGATATAAAATTACCAATTTTATAACTCTGCTCTGCAAAACTGTATACCTCTGGATATAATGGATTCAAGGTAGTAATTTTTATTGAACCTTTTGTCCCATATATCTCGAACAAAACACCTTCTTTGAAACCAGATGAAACTCTGGAAACTTCCATAAATCCATTAACATCATTCTTCATTGTTATGTCCATATGAACAAAATCATCTACGTCAACCTTTTTAATCTCGTTGCCGCTAATTCTGTTATCAATCACAGTTTTTGTTACACCTTCTATAGTTTGTATTTCACCTAATACATAAGATATCAAGTCTATCATATGTACCCCAAGATCAATAAATGCTCCACCACCACTTTTAGCTTTTTCTAGTCTCCAAGACATTGGTCGATTTTTATTTAAATAACTCTCATGATAAAAACAACATTTAAAATGAATCACATCACCAATTATATCTTCCTGAATTATCTTCTTAGCTCTATTAACTGTTGGTAAAAATCTATATATTAATGCTGTTTGATTACAAACATTATTATCCTCAGCAAGCTGTGTTAAATACACTTCATCTTTATAAAATCCCGCAATAGGTTTTTCACAGTATATGTTTTTAACTCCCCTCTTTATGGAATCTTCTATTTGATTTTTATGTACAAAATTTGGTGAGCATATATCTAATATCTCTGCATCTATCATTTCCTCTATTGTCTTTACATGTTGATTATAGCCTGTTTTTGACGTGCTAATTTCTTTTGACGTAAGTAACTTATCTAATATAACATTATATTCAAAATTTTGATAGCAATATTTCATACTATTATAAGCAATTGAATGTATTTTTGATATATATCCATATCCAATAGTACCTATTCTAAAATTCATTATAACCCCTCCTTTGATTTTTATTTTAATTATATATTTATTTAATGGTAATGACAACATTATGTCTTGTAAATTATTATAGCATAATAACATTGTTATGATAATTATAGAAAGGGATGCGGTTTTAATAATAATAAATAGCAGCTATCTGAACTGACCTATGTCAAGTA
>NZ_LOHE01000041.1 GCF_001559865.1 Abyssisolibacter fermentans | reverse complement strand
TAAAAATCTCCAATTTGCATATGATGGAATGATTATTGAAGTGTAGTTTGAATCAAAGGAGCAACAAGGATTAAAAAATTGCTAGGGTCTTTTGAAATCTTATCATATAACAATGCATCTTCGTAAAGGCTCGCAAGGTATTCCTCTTGGGTTAGCCGAGGAAGTATTCCTACGAGTCAAGCTCGTCACATCCCACCACGTAAGCCTGTCGGAAATAACACACTCACTGGCGACGGTTATTTTTGGGTGACGTGTGTGTCTATATAATGATAATTAAAAATCATTTGGGACGGTTCCTTTTGATTTATGAAGTAGAAACATTAGATTCTGAAGTAAAATTATATATCCCTAATAATCGATATGAATACATTTTTATAAGGAATATAAATTATAGTTTCCGTAATGAACTTCGTATAACGATAATCAAAGGGACAGTTTGGAGTAATACAGTTTAATTATAGACATATCTACAAGTCAAACGGACATATGGTACATGTAATGAAAGAAATCAAATAAAAACGAAATTCAAGTTTATCTTTATTTTAATATATTACTTAACCTTTGCAGTAGAAA
Source organism: Abyssisolibacter fermentans (assembly GCF_001559865.1). Classification (NCBI taxonomy): domain Bacteria; kingdom Bacillati; phylum Bacillota; class Clostridia; order Eubacteriales; family Clostridiaceae; genus Abyssisolibacter; species Abyssisolibacter fermentans. Next base: position 1,999 of record NZ_LOHE01000041.1, on the reverse strand, counting down.
ATTACTGCAATTTTTTTGTGCAGAAAAAGAAGGGGGTTTAGTTAACTGTTTACTGTTATGGTAAATAAGAGTATAATGTTGTTGAGGGGTTGGTTTATGATGGTTTGATCATACTATATTGATAAAATTTGGTAACTATATTATTTTTTCATATTGTAATATACAGTATTAAAAATTGTGTGAAGGAGTATAAGAAATGTCTATTTACATTGAAAAATCTAGCAATATGCTTTTTATAACTTTTGACTATTCTGCTCAAAGAGTTACCAAGATTAAATCATTAGGCGGTTCCTATTCTTAAAACCCTTTCCTACTTCATCATTTTATCCAAATATGGTGACTTATAAATAGAACAATAATTTTAGTAGTATATTATTTTCTTAGAGGTGATAAAAACAATGAATAAGAAATTAGGATTTTACTCAGCAGTTTTAGTTGGTATTACAACACTGATTTTTGCAGTATCAATGCTTATAGGGAACTTGTCCTTAGCATATTTTGTTTGTATGATACTTTCTTGGGGTTATATACTTTTGACTTGCGCATTTTATACGGAAACCATAGATGATAGAAAATCAGTAGCTCTTGGCGGGGTTGCCTTTGGATGTTTGTATGGTGTATTAATCAATGTAGTATATTTTACTCAACTTACTACTGTTGCAAATAAAACAGCATCAGAAAACGTCATACAGGTGTTGTCATATCAGTCATTAGGAAGTTTGTTTTTTAGCTTTGACTTATTCGGATATGGAATGATGGCATTATCTACTTTTTTAGTTGGTGTTTCAATGATTGCGAAAAATAAGAATGATAAATGGTTAAAGGTATTACTTATAGTACATGGAACATTTCTAATTTCTTGTGTTGGAATGCCTATTCTTAATATATTTAAGGATAGTAGTGACAGTTCATCTTTTGCTGGTACAATTGCTTTACTTATATGGTGCATATATTTTATTCCGGTAGCAATTCTATCAGCAGTACATTTTAGAAAAGAAATGAATCTTAGATAAGTAAAATCAATATAGTAAAACATAGCGTTGAATCGTTAGGGACGGTTTCTAATGATTGCATACAAGAACTTCTAGGGCATTCAAGTCCAAAAACTACGGAGATATACACATGTTACAAAAATAGTCTTAGAAAGATACAAAGTTTATTGGATAAAATAGATGGAGTTCTACTACAGGAAGATTTCACGAACCAAAGTTCGTGAATGCAAGAGTTAGGCGCAATCAGGCGTATGATCGCGACGTCCTGTCGGTCTCTGAATCACGGGACGCCTGACTACGCCTAACAAAGCGTTTGAGCAAAGGTACACGGAGGCACGTATTTGGCGAAGTACAGGTGTACCACATCGTCTTATCGGGTGCAAGAACCGCCAAGGAGTATTCCTTATGGGACCAATTCGACGACGTCTCAAATGCAGGACGTTATATGAAAAGAATTCAATCTTATGGGTCTTTTTTGCTTATGAATTAGTATAGGGTCCAATAGAAAGAAGAGAACTACTAGACATATTAAGGAGGTTTTTGTATGAAATTTGAGATAATTGGGAGTGGTGGCTGTGTAGCATTACCAAAACCTTTATGTAATTGTAGTGTTTGTAAAGAAGCGAGAGAAAAGGGAAAACCCTATTCGAGATATGGATGTTCATTATTTTTACACGATATAAGTCTTTTGATAGATACTCCTGAAGATATTGTTCATGCAATAAACCATAGTAGCATTACTGAGATTAAAACTGTGTTGTACAGTCATTTAGATCCAGACCATACATTAGGTTTTAGAGTATTTGAACATTTGAGATTAAATTGGTTTGATATATCAGAAGGAAGAGAGTGTAATGAACCAATCGATGTTTTAGCAATGCCTCATGTAATGGATGATTTGAATACAATTAAATCAAAGTATGGTGCTTACTTGGATTATTATGAAAATACGCGAAACTTGATAAAACGTTATAAAGTAGAAGAACACAAAGAGATAGATGGAATTT
>NZ_LOHE01000040.1 GCF_001559865.1 Abyssisolibacter fermentans | reverse complement strand
ATTCATTAATAAGTATCTTTCTGAATAGAATATGTCCATTAAATGGCAGGCATTCCAACTCAGTATGCCTTCGAATGTTAACTTAGATGTACCTCAGACTACGTCTGAATAAGCGATTCACACTAAATTAAAATTTAGGTTCTCTGCTCATAATTCAGAAACTTACAGCATATTATTCAAAGTTATATGAATAATCAGGGATAATAATATGTGTTAGAAATATACTTGCAAAGTATTTATTATTTTGTGAGTATTTTTTTGTAAAAAAGCAAAAAATAAATAAAAATAGTAGGAGAACAATTATGATTTATAAACCTAAGAGAATATTTATAGAAGAAAAAGCATTAAATTATGAAATGGGTAAAAGACTATATGATTTTTTTAGTAAAGAAAAAACTGATGTGAAGATTTTAAAAAATAACAAAGTTACTGGTATACCAGGTAAAACACCAGCTGAAAGCTTTGTAGAAGGGAAAAATAGTATAGCTATAAGAGTAAGAAAAAAAGGTGAATTTCAAACCTGTAAACCTTCAGCGCATTATCAGTTACCTTTGTTTTCAGGGTGTGCTGGTAAATGTGAATATTGTTATCTCAATACACGATTTGGAAATAAGCCTTATAATACGATATATGCAAATGTAGATGAGATATTAGAAACAGCGAAAGGATACATAAAAGAACGTGGTAATGAAGTAACACTATTTGAAGCAGCAGCTACTTCAGATCCAATACCGTTAGATTATTATTCAAAATCATTAAAAAAAGCAATTGAGTTTTTTGCAAACGAAGAGCATGGGAGACTAAGATTCGTAACAAAATTTCCTCAAATTGAGGATTATTTAGAAATAGACCATAAAGGACATACAACAATTAGATTTAGTTTAAATACACAAGATGTAATTAAAAAATATGAACACGCAACATCATCAGCAGAAGAAAGAATAAAGGCTTCAAAAAAAATAATAACAGCAGGATACCACATGGGTTTTATAATAGGTCCAGTAATTTTATATGAAAATTGGAAAGAAGCTTATTTAAAGTTATTAAAAGATACAAAAGAAGAGTTAGGCAAGTTTAGTGACAACACAATACATTTTGAAGTAATATCCCACAGATTCACAGCATCAGCAAAAAAGCAAATATTAAAAGTTTTTCCTACTACCTCTTTGCCAATGGATGAAGAAGACAGGAAATTCAAGTATGGTCAATTCGGATATGGGAAATATGTTTATCCAAAAGAACAATTAAATGAGATGAAAGAATTTTTTCAGGAGAATATATTATCGCTATTTTCTGGAGCTGAGATTGATTATATTATATAAAAAGAAAGTTCTACTTTTGAAATAGAGTTCGAAAAAATTGTAAATAGCTAGGGTAAACCGATGAGGGTAGTGTAACTCAATATTTTTGAGTTGAAGCCATACTTTTTAATAACAGCTTACAAAGCTTGACCCTTAAGAAAATACCAAAAAATATATAGAAGCGGGTAAGAGATTTTTCGTGCATGACATTGAAGGGCGTTTTTAACCTTATAAATATAAAAAAATAACGCCCTTCTCCGAGTTAGAAAAATCGCTTATATCGCTGAATCAAAGAAGTAAAGAGCTGCTATATGACCTACAAAGCTTGACTATATCATATTTTCAAGAATTACAACAAATAGTTTATAGATCCTGTATTAAAACTAGATAATGAAAGTGTTTTTTTATATTTATCTACCTTTTTATTTTTAAAAGCAATCATTATGTTATAATTACAATGAATAAATATAGTGTTATGGAGGAGCATAATGATAAATATTGATATTCCATCATATAAAAAATTAGATATTGAATACATAATATTTGATTATAACGGTACTTTAGGTTTTGACGGCATTGTAGAAGAACATACCAAAAGCTTGCTTAACAAGCTAAGTGAAAAGGTGAAACTATATGTACTAACAGCGGATACTAACGGTAATGCCAGAAAAAATTTAGAGGGATGCAATGTAGAATTAAAGATAATATCTAAAGAAAATGGTGCTCAAGATAAGCTTAAGACAATAAAGGAATTAGGCACATCTAAATGCATAGCAATAGGAAATGGCTATAATGACAGATTAATGTTAAAACACGCAGAGCTAAGTATCTGTATATCATCAAATGAAGGATGTAACGTTCAGGCTATGTCTAATAGCGATATTGTAATTAATGATATTAATAGATGTATTGAGTTATTTATACATACTAATAGGTTAATAGCAACATTAAGAGGGTAAAAGAGATAAAAAAGAACTATCTCAGACTTATGTTATTCGTCTGAGATAGTTATCTGTTACTGTCTTATAAGTAAGTTATATAAATTAGTAAAACTCATACTCAGTTCTCTAATATGAAACTCACTACTCACTTCATTACTAGGAGTAAGTGATTCAGAAGAAATCTCAGATTTCTGTTCTCTACTCAGGAGTAAGCGACTCACATAAAATCATAGATTTGGGTTCTAATTAATGTAACTCACTACTCACTACGTTCCTAGGAGTAAGTGTAAGTTGTACCTCCTATTCATTATATTCATAGGAGTAAGCGACTCACATAAAATCATAGATTTTAGTTCCCTGCTCAAAATCGTAGATTTGGGTTCTAATTAATGAAACTCACTACTCACTACGTTCCTAGGAGTAAGTGATTCACACCAAATCGTAGATTTGGGTTCTCTACTTAAATGCAGGGACTACTCCACCATTATAGTTTTCTTCAATATACTTTTTAACCTTATCAGATTGTAAGTGTTTCCTAAGCTTTACAAATTTCTCTTTGTTTTCTTCACCTTTTCTAATAGCAACTATATTAACATAAGGTGACTCCTTATCTTCTAATACTAAAGCATCTTTAGTAGGGATGAGATTTGATGCTAGAGCAAAATTACCGTTAATTACAGCAATATCTACATCAGGCAAAATTCTTGGTATTTGAGCAGCTTCTAAAGGTTTGAATTTAAGTTCATATGGATTTTCGATTACATCAAATTCAGTTGCAGTTAAACCTGCATCTTCCTTTAATTTGATTAATCCATTATTCTCAAGTAATATAAAAGCTCTACCTTGATTTACAGTGTCATTTGGTAATGCAATAGTACTGCCTTTTTCTAAATTGTCAATAGACTTGATTTTCTTTGAATAAATACCTAGTGGCTCAATGTGTACTCCACAAAGGTAAGTTATATCAAGCTCATGTTCTTTAGCAAAATCATTTAAATAAGGAATGTGCTGAAAGAAGTTAGCGTCTATTTCACTATCTGCTAAAGCTAGGTTTGGTTTGATGTAATCATTGAATTCTATTATTTCAAGCTCTATTCCATCAGCCTTTAAATCATCTTTTATTAAATTAAGAAGCTCACTATGTGGTACAGGACTAGCACCTATTTTTATAACATTTTCGTCAGTTTCTTTCTTACTGCAACCTGTAAAAACTACAGATGCAACAAGTATTAATGATAATATAGAAATAATTATTTTTTTCATTTTTAAATCCTCCTATCTTCTATTTGATATTATGTTTTCAATTTTATTGCCTATTGCTTGAATACCTTGAACTAGAATAATTATAAGTACAACAGATTCAACCATTATGTCAGTTTGAAACCTTTGATATCCATATCTTAGTGCTAAATCTCCAAGACCACCTCCTCCAATAGCACCAGCCATAGCAGAATAGCCTATTATGCTAATAATAGTTAAAGTTATACCTAAAACTAAAGATGGCATAGCCTCTGGTATTAAAACTTTAAATATTATTTGCTTAACAGTACAACCCATAGCAAGTGAAGCTTCTATAATTCCTTTATCAATTTCTTTTAATGATGTTTCAACTATTCTGGCAACAAAAGGGGCTGCTGAAATAGCCAAAGGAACAATACTTGCAGTAGTACCTATAGTCGTTCCTACGACAATCCTCGATAGTGGAAATACCAAGATCATCAATATAATAAAAGGAAAAGACCTGCAAATGTTAATAATAAAACTTAATATAGAATTTAATAATGGTTGTTCCCAAATACCATCCTTTTCACTTATTACTAGAAGTATACCTAAAGGAAAACCTAATAAAAGTGCGAAAAGACTTGAAAATAAGACCATATAAATTGTTTCCCATAAAGATGGCAGTACAAGATTAATAAAATTATCCATTCCAAATCACATCCAATCTGATATCTTTACTTTTTAACCAAGCAAGAGCTTTTTCAACTTCATCATCATTACCTGAAATTTGAATTAATAAAGTCCCTAAACTAGTAGATAATAATTCATGTATATTTCCGGATAGTATATTTAGGCTTATATCAAAAGACCTAATCATTTTGCATATAATAGGTTGTTTTGATGTTTTACCAACAAAATTGAGTTTTATAACCTTAGAACCGGGAATCTTAGGAATATCAATATCATCAATTTCTGTCTTTTTAATATGTGACAAAAAAGCTTTTGCAGTTTCAGTTTTTGGGTTACTAAAAACTTGTTTTACTGTGTCCAGCTCGATAATTTTCCCTGCTTCAATGATTGCAACTCTATCACAAACATCCTTAATGACTTCCATTTGATGAGTTATCAAAACTACAGTAAGACCAAGTTTATTTTGTATGTTTTTTAATAATTTAAGTATTGATTTAGTTGTCTTAGGGTCCAGAGCTGAGGTAGCTTCATCACATAGTAGAATATCAGGCTTATTTGCTAAAGCTCTAGCAATAGCAACTCTTTGTTTTTGTCCACCGCTTAGCTCACTAGGATAACTATTTGCTTTATCTCCTAATTCAACGAGTTTTAATAGTTCAGTAACACGATTATTAATCTCAGCTTTATTGTGTCCTGCTATTTCAAGAGGGAAAGCAATGTTCTTCGAAACTGTTCTTGATTTAAGCAGATTAAAATGTTGAAATATCATACCTATTTTTTTTCTTATTTTGTTAAGTTCTTTTTTGTTTAACTTTGTTATATCTCTGTCTTTAATAATTACACTACCTTGTGTAGGTTCTTCAAGTCTATTTAACATTCTAATTAGAGTTGATTTACCCGCACCACTAAGACCAATAATTCCAAATATTTCATTTTCATTTATCTCTAAATTAATGTTATCAACAGCAACAGTAGAATTAGAGCTGTTAGAAAATTCTTTGGTCAAATTTTCTATACTTATCATTTATTTCAACCCCTTTAATAATTTAATACGTTACATTGTTGAACTCATATTGTTACGAAAAAGTTCTGTTTTCTATGAAAACAACTTAAATTAATTTTTATACAATTTATTTCATAAGTATATGAAACTAAAAAAACCTCTTTCATAATGAAAGAGGTTAATATACAAAACTTTACCTCCCTCATCTCTCGATATTATTCGCAGGATTTAGCACCAAATACATAATGTATAGGTTGCTGGGTTTCACAGGGCCAGTCCCTCCACCACTCTTAATAAGGAAATTTTTGTTTATATTCAATTGTTATGCTGTTAATTATAGACTTATAAAATTTAAATGTCAAGATATTTTTTTGAAATATAGAAATATAATACAAAATTTATTTTTTCTTTACTTTTTCTTATTTCTTTCTTTAGATTTATTATGTATACTATATTTAACCCTGATTATTTATATAACTTTGAATAATGTGCTGTAAAATTAAGCAGAGAACCTAAATTTTAATTTAGAGTGAATCGCTTACTCAGAGGAAGAATGAGTCTGAGTATCATATTAAAATGTTTTTAAAAAACAAATAAACAATATTATTAGTTATGCTTCTAAAGCAATCACATTTTTCAGTGAATTTGAAGGCATACCGAGTTGGTATGTCGAGAATTTAATGGACATCTTATAACAATGGAAGCAATTACGTAGTAATTGCAACACACCATTTTAACGAGGCGCAATATTGCACACTGACTGTTAAATATAATCGATACCCGCCACCTATAGAGGTAGGGAACATCTTGCACCTTGTTATAATCAGAAAGATGTTATTAATGAATCTCCTATTCAGTTTCTTCATAGGAATAAGCGATTCACACCAAATCTAGATTTGGGTTCACTGCTCATAATTTTCTATGAATAATCTGGGTTTAGACAAAATTTGAAAGGAAGATTACAATGAGAAGAAATACGCGTAAGAAAAAGATGAGAATGCGAAGGAGAAGAATAGGTTTATTTTTTTTGCTTATTGTTTGTATAATAAGTATTTATAAATTAGATTATTTTGAGAATAATAAGACAAGTGCTGTAGAAGATATAAGCAGTGAAAAAAATAATGTTAAAGTTGAAGATGCTATTAATAGTGAAAAGAAAATAAATTTATTATTTGAACATTTAAATAGTTTTGATATATTTCCTAATCCTGATATAGATATTACAGCTAAAAGTGCATTGCTGATGAATATAGATACTAAACAAATATTGTTCCATAAAGCGCATGAAGAAAAAATGTTTCCTGCAAGTACTACAAAAGTATTAACAGTAATAACAGCACTAGATTATTTACCATTAGATAAAGTAGTTACCGTAGGAGATGAAGCAAATAGGATAGGATTTAATTCAAGTAGAGCTGGACTTGATTATAGTGAAAAGATAAGTATAGAAAAATTATTATATGCACTAATGCTTCCTTCAGGTAATGATGCAGCACAAGTTTTAGCAGTAAATGCAGCAAGAGCAGCATATAATGACAACTCAATGGATATAGATTTGGCGATAGAGAAATTTCTAGAGCTTATGAACAAAAAGGCTGAAAAGCTTGGAGCTGAAAATTCACATTTTGTAACCGTAGATGGCTATCATGACGATAATCACTACACAACAGCAAAAGACCTTGCAATGATTACATTAGAAGCTATGAAAAACGAATTTTTATGTAATGTTGTTAAAACAGATAAACTTGTAATAAAAGATTGGAAACAATTTAATAAACGTGATGCTAAATTTAGAGACTGGATTAATACAAATATGTTGATTCAAGAAGATAGTAAGTGGTACATGAAAGAAGCTACAGGCTTTAAAACTGGACATACAGATGAATCGGGTTATTGTTTAATAGCAACTGCGAAAGAAGGAGACAAAAATGTACTAGCTGTAATACTAGGAAGCACAGAAGATGATGTATTTTCAGATGCACAAAAATTATTAAAATATGGATTGTTTAATTAAACCCAGTAATTCAAAATTATACGGCACACTATTCAAAGTTATATGAATAATCAAGGTTAAATTTATATTTTGTAAGTACATAACAAACTGTATATATACCAATAAATAATATAGAAAAAAAGGTTTTGAATAGACCTTTTTTTAATGTAAAAATAAAGAAAAAAATTACAATATTACAAAATAATGATATAATATAAGTTGTAAATTAATATAAGAATGTTAAATCAATTTAAATTAGGAGGAAAAATGAATAAAAAAGTTAAAATGGGATTACTCATAACTTTAATGCTAGTAATAAGTATAGCTATAATATTTAATAGAGAAGAGCCAGAAAAAATAGTTGTTGATGGATACAATGTAGAGCAACTTAATTTACAAATAAATATGAATGTTGATAAAGAATTTGTTGATCCGAATTTTTCGTATGTCCCCACATTTTCAAAATATCACTTAACTGAAAAAATAGATTTTGTAACAATTGATCCACCTTATACTATTAAAAATATGACAACTATTGGAATTAACTATACGGATAATGGTATTGATACGACATTTTTTCCTGTTTTGTATCTTCAAGGTTTTTATAAAAAAGAAATTTCAGAAAAAAATCATTTTATAAAAATTGAAGATAAATACTATAAGAATAAACAGCTTATAGATTATATAGTTTATGAAGATAAAAATGTAATAGTCTATAATATTAGTAATTTAATAAATTTTTATGATATAGATACTAAAATATCAAAACTAAGTAATATGTACAAAGAAAAAAATTATGACTATACATGGATAAAAGGTATGCATGATTATTTTCTAAACAACAATGTATTAAAAATATATAAACAACTATAAAACATATGAGAAATACTAGAAAATACTTTAGTAAAATACATTTTAGTATTTTCTCTTGTTCTAATAAATGTAGTGTTAGTATGTTAAAATTCTTAATTATTACCTTAACATATAAATAGACAACAGTGCGCAAATCAAAAATCTATTGAGATTGAGAAATAAAATGATATAATAGTTAATAGATATTGTATACAATCAGTAAAACTAAATAAAATTAAAGGTGCTTATTACTTATTATTAAGCTAAGAGGGAAAGAGGTTGAAAGCCTCTGCAGCCCCCGCTACTGTAAATAGGGATGAAATCTTTACACCACTAACAGCCTTGTTGGGAAGGTAAGAAAGTAAGATGATCTATAAGCCAGGAAACCTGCCTTTAATATTAAAGCTACAACTACTTCGGTGGGAAGTGTGTTGATTTTTATAACACATATTAGCTTTATGTGTTTTTTTAAAGCAGAAAATCCAGATTTTTTCATAAAGAAAACAAGTGTATAGAATATCGTTTATTATTAAAACATGACTAGACAATATATTAAATTGGAGTGGATATAATGGCTAAAAATATTATGTTTCAAGGTACAGGTTCTTCAGTTGGAAAGAGTATTTTGACAGCAGGTTTGTGTAGAGTTTTAGTACAAGATGGTTATAAAACTGCACCATTTAAATCTCAAAATATGGCTTTAAATTCATTTGTGACTAAGGACGGAAAAGAAATGGGAAGAGCTCAAGTAGTACAGGCAGAAGCAGCAGGTATAGAGCCTACTGTTGATATGAATCCTATTTTACTAAAACCTACAAGTGATGTAGGAAGTCAAGTTATAATAAATGGGGAAGTACATGGAAATGTGAAAGCCTTTGATTATTATAAAAAGAAGCCAGAACTAAAAAAATGTGTATTAGATGCATATAACAATTTAGATGAAAAATTTGACTTAATAGTAATAGAGGGTGCGGGTAGTCCAGCAGAAATCAATTTAAGAGACAATGACATTGTTAATATGGGAATGGCAGAGATGGTTGATGCTCCTGTTTTATTAATAGGAGATATAGACAGAGGAGGAGTGTTCGCATCAATTTATGGAACATTAATGCTTTTAAGTAAAGAAGAACAGGAAAGAGTTAAAGGTTTTGTAATCAATAAATTCAGAGGAAATGTTGACATCTTGATGCCTGGAGTTAGAATGCTGGAGGAAAAGATAAATAAACCTTGCTTAGGAGTAATACCTTATATAGATTTAAACATTGATGATGAAGATAGTGTTACAGAAAGATTTAGAGACAAAGGGAAAGGAGATATAAATATAGGAGTAATAAAGCTCCCTTATATATCAAATTTTAGTGATTTTACGCCTTTGGAATTAGAGCACGGCATAAATGTAAAATATATATTGAACTCTGATGATTTTGAAAATATAGATTTATTGATAATACCTGGCAGCAAGAATACCATAAAAGATATGAGATATTTATATGACACTGGATTCGATAGGATTATATACAAATTACATAGAAAAGGTATACCTGTTATAGGGATTTGCGGCGGTTATCAAATATTAGGACAAACGATAACTGATCCAGATAGTATTGAATCTAATACAAATAAAATTAATGGTCTTGGATTATTAAATACAAATACAATAATAACTGCAACTAAAGAAACTAAACAGATATCAGGCATTATTAATGAAGAACTAGAGATGTGTAAGGATATCAAAGATACTAATGTATGTGGATATGAAATACACATGGGTCAAACAACTTTATCCTCAGATACTAAGCCATTTATAACACTAGAAGATGGCAGAAATGACGGTGCTGTTAATAAAAAAGGTAATGTTGTTGGAACATACCTACATGGTATTTTTGAAAATGATGAGTTTAGAAAAGCCATTATAAAGCATCTAATGGAGAAGAAGGGGCTAGAGCTAAAAGAAAATGATATCAGCTATAATGATTATAAAAATAGAGAATATGATAAACTAGCTGATTTAATCAGGGAAAACTTAGATATTGCTAAGGTTAAGGAAATCATGGGGTTATAATATGGAAAAATTAATTGTTTTTTTGATAGCCATATTTTTAGATTTCATTTTAGGGGATCCTGTTTCTTGGCCTCATCCAATAATATATGTAGGTAAATTGATAAGTTATCTTGAGAAAAAAATAAGAAAACAAAATATTATATCATTAAAAACAGGTGGATTTATATTATTAATACTAAGTGTACTGATTGTTGTCAGCATACTAAGCATAATACTAGGTTTAGCAGGCTATATACATCATTATGTAAAAACAGTATTGATTATATATTTTATCTATACTTCACTAGCTTCAAGATGTTTACATGAAGAAGCGCTGAAGGTTTATCGAGTTTTAAAAAGCAAAGATATACAAAAGGCAAGAGTACAGTTATCTTATTTAGTAGGTAGAGATACAAAGGAACTAAATGAAGAAGAAATAACTCGTGGAACAGTAGAAACAGTAGCAGAAAACACTATAGATGGTGTGTTAGCACCAATGTTCTATATTATAATAGGTTTTCTGATAGGGTTTCCTGTGCAGTTGGTTTATATATACAAAACAGTAAATACACTAGATTCAATGGTTGGATATATTCAACAGCCATATACAGAGATAGGTTGTGCCTCTGCTAAGTTTGATGATGTACTCAATTATATACCAGCTAGGATTGGTTCAGTATTTATGTTATTAGGTGGTTTATTTTTTAAATACGATTTATCAAATGGATTCAAAATCTTAATAAGAGACAGAAGAAATCATAAAAGTCCAAATTGTGGATACCCAGAAGCAGTAGCAGCGGGATTATTAAACATACAGCTTGGAGGGACAAACACATATTTTGGACAAAAACTCTACAAACCTACTATAGGTGATAAAAACAGAAATATTGATATAGAAGATATAAAATCAGCAGTAAAAATAATGTACAGCTCTCAGGCTTTGATAATCCTTGTAACAATAATAGCGTTTTATATGTCTAATTAACTAGGTTTAGTAGAAATCAGTACAACGAAGGAGTAAATCATATGAATAAACATGGTGGATATTACGGAGCAAAACAAGATGTAATTGATTTTAGTGTTAACATTAACCCATTAGGAGTTTCCAAAAAACTCGAGCAGACTATAGTAGATGGCATAAAGCAAATTCATAAATATCCTGAGATAGATGGAAAATCTACTATTGAGTATATCGCTAATCACTATAATCTAAAAAATGATGAGTTAGTATTAGGAAATGGTGCAATAGACCTTATTTACCTGTTTGCTAGAGCATTAAAACCTAAAAAAGTGCTTGTAATTCAGCCTACATTTAATGAATATAAGAGAGCATTTAAATTAATTGGCTCTAAGATTTATGAGTATATATTAAATACGGACAAATTTGAATTAGATGTGAAAGAGTTAATAAATTATATGCATGAACTTAAGCCGGATGTAGTAGTTATATGCAATCCAAATAACCCAACAGGTACATATCATGATATTTGTAAAATGAATGAAATACTAGAAGCTGTAAAAGAAATAAACAGTATATTATTTGTAGATGAATCGTTCATAGAATTTTCTAATAAAGAATCTTTGATTAAATATGTGTCATCATATCCTTTATTTATACTCAGATCAATGACTAAATTTTTTGCAGTTCCGGGATTGAGATTAGGTTTTGGCGTAAGCAATAAAAATATAATAGCAAAAATGAATGAATATAAAGAACCTTGGAGCGTGAATTATCTGTCATTAATATCAGTACCCGTTTTATTGGAAAATCAAGAGTATATTAATAAGACTCTTGATTGGTATAAAGCAGAAAAAGAATATGTATATGATAATTTAAAAGAGCTTGAAGCAATAAAAGTTTACAAGAGCTCAACAAATTTTCATCTTTGTAAGGTTAAAGAATCAAATGCAGAGCTATTAAAAGACAAATTATTAAAAAAAGGTATATACATAAGAACCTGCGAGGATTTCTCGGGTTTAGACAATACATTCTTTAGATTGGCTTTAAAAAAGCATGAGGACAATGAGAAATTGATATGTGCTTTAAAAGAAACAGCAAGGGGTGAAATAGATGAACATAACACTTGTGACAGGTGGAGCTAGAAGCGGAAAGAGTACTTATGCAGAACGCTTAGCTAGAGAATCAAATAAAAAAGTTACATATATTGCAACAGCTATACCGTTTGATGATGGTATGAAGGATAGAATAAAGAAGCATAAGGCATCAAGACCAAGCTATTGGAGTACCATAGAAAGATACAAAGAGTTTTCAAGTATGAAAGCTATGCCAGAATTTCAAGAAGCTGACTTGTTATTACTCGATTGCATGACTGTTTTAGTCTCTAATTTATTATTAGATAGTGGTCTTGATTTTGATAATTGCTCTATGGCACAAATTGACTCTTTAGAAGAAGATATATTTAAAGAAGTAAATGAATTAATAGATACTTTAAGGTCATATGACAAGAGTATTATAATTGTAACAAATGAGCTTGGTATGGGTATTGTACCGGCATATAGAATGGGAAGAATTTTTAGAGACATTGCAGGTAGAGTAAATCAATATATAGCAAGTATTGCAGATGATGTTTTTTTAACAGTATCAGGAATACCATTAAAAATTAAGTGAGGTAATTAATATGAAAGGCTTTTTATTAATGATAACTTTTTTAACAAGGATACCAATAAAGATAAACTTCAAGTATAAAAGCGAGGATTTTCTAAATGCTATTTTCATGATGCCATTAGTAGGTCTAATAATAGGTGGATTTATGTATTTAGTAGCATTGTCATCTAGGTGTTTTGACAAACCAGTAGTGAGCGTATTTATATGGGTTTGTTATATTTGGATAACAGGTGGACTTCATATAGATGGATTAGCAGATTCAATTGATGGAGTTTTTAGTAATAGAGGTAAAGAAAGAGCTTTAGAAATAATGAAGGACAGTAGAGTAGGTACATTTGGAGTATTAGCTATTTTTCTTGTATATGCTTTAAATATAGTATTAACCAGCTATGTTGAAATAGGATACATAATATTAACGCCAATAGTCGGAAGATGTTGTGCAGTTTTTGCAGCTTCAATAAGTGTATATGCCAGACCAGAAAATGGAATGGGTAAAGGAATAATAGAAACGTGCGGTACAAAAGAGGCAGTTTTAGCGATAATGATAACAGCTGTAGCTTCATATTTGTGTGTAGGGGTAGAAGCATTAGCAATATTATTATGGATTATATTGCTAACTATTGGTTTAGTGAAGTATTTTACAAATAGAATAGGTGGAATGACCGGAGATACAATAGGATTCACAGTAGAGTTTATGCAAAGCATATTTTTATTGATTTCGTATGTAGTCATCACACTGACAAAAGCTTTACCTGCTTAAAAAAAGCAAAATCAAACTGAGGTGAATAAAATGAAATTGATATTAGTTAGGCATGTTGAGACAGTTGCTAATTTTGAACAAAGATATATTGGTCATATTAAATCTGAGATAACCGAAAAAGGAATGAAGCAATTAGAAGCTTTAGTCAGTAAATTAGATGAATTAGACTTTGATAGTATTTATACTAGTCCTATGCCAAGAGCAAGGATTATTGGGCAGAGAATTAATCGTAAAATACCTATAATAGAAGACGGCAGGTTAAAAGAAATGAATTTTGGTGTATTCGAGGGACTAAATTTTAAAGAAGCACAAAATAAACATAAAGCTGTTTGGAATGAGTGGACAAAAGACTATATTAATTATAAGCTTCCTAAAGGTGAAAGCTTGATACAGGTGCAAGAAAGAGTAAAGGATTTTATTAAATCATTAGATGATAATGGTACGTATTTGATAATAACACATGGTGGTATTATACACTGTTTGCTGACATATTTACTAGATTTAGATATAGATAAAAGATGGCATTTTAAGATAGGTTTAGGAGCAGTAATAGAGCTTGAGTATAATAATGGCTACGGTATAATGCTGAGTATGACAAAGGGTGAGTTTAATGAATAGGATAATGATTGCAGGTACAGCAAGCGGTACAGGTAAGACTACTGTTAGCTTAGGTATCATGGCTGCTTTAAATAAAAGAGGAAGAAAAGTTTCGCCATTTAAAGTTGGACCAGATTATATAGATCCACAATTTCATGAATTTGTTACAGGTAATCCTTCACATAATTTAGATAGCTGGATGCTTGATGAAAACAGCTTAAAGTATTTGTTTCAAAGGAATTCAAAGGAAATATCAGTAATTGAAGGAGTTATGGGTTTATATGATGGATTTGGAATAAAAAAAGATAATGGCAGTTCAGCACATGTATCAAAACTATTAAAAGCTCCAGTTATATTAGTAGTAGATGGCAGAGGAATGTCATCAAGTATATCTGCTATGGTCTTAGGATATAAAAAATATGATGAAGCTGTTGATATAAAAGGAATAATCATAAACAGATTATCAGGTAAGGCACATTATGATTTGTTAAAAAACTGCATAGAAAGTGATTTAGGAATACCATGTTTAGGTTATCTACCAAATAAATTAGGTATTTCATTAGAAAGCAGACATCTTGGACTAATACCTGCACAAGAGGTTGCAGAGTTGAGAAAAAAAGTGGATGAATTAGCAGACTTAATTGAAAAGTATGTTGACATAGATGCATTAGAAGCTATAGCAAGCTCCGCAGAAGTAATGGAAAGTGCTAAAAATCCATGTGAAAAGTTAAAAGGTAAAATGAAAGGTATAAAAATAGGATATGCATGTGATAAAGCATTTAGCTTCTATTATGATGACAATCTAAAGCTTTTGAAAGAGATGGGTATAGAGTTGATACCATTTAGCCCTATAAATGATGATGATATACCACAAGATGTAGATGGCTTATACATAGGAGGCGGTTTTCCAGAAGTATTTGCAAAAGAATTGAGTGATAACACTAAATTTAGAAGTAATCTTAAAAAAGCCTTGGACAATGGCATGCTAGCATATGCAGAATGTGGTGGTTTGATGTATCTGACAAAAGAAATAAAAACGTTAGATGACGAAGTTTTTGAAATGACAGGTTACTTTGATGCTAGGTCAGAAATGACAGGGAGACTGCAAAGATTTGGATATGTAGAAGTTGATGTATTTAAAATGAGGACAAAAGCACATGAATTTCATCGTTCGAAGGTTATAGCAGATAGTGATATTACTACTGCCTACGATGTCTACAAGATAAGAAATGGTGTTATAAATAAACAATGGAAATGTGGTTTTCTAAAAAACAATACACTTGCAGGATATGCACATATACATTTTTACAGCAATCCTGAGTTGCTGGAATATATGTTGAAACGAATTAAATAATACAATGATGTTACATAAACGCTTCAAAGATTTTAAACTCAAGTTAGTAAGGTTTATGATTCTATTATAGTAAATATATGTGGGAGAATAACGAATTTAATGAATTTGTTTTAGTTCTTTGCTATACTTGAGGGAGCCATGCAGGAATCTTTCTCGTCACGGTGGTGTACAAGTTCTTTCTGATTAGAAGTGAAAGGAAAGAACTTGCGCACCAATGTTCCTTAGAAAGAAACCCTGCATGTCTCCTAGTAACTATACTGGTTATATATTGTAGCTATTTTTTTGGGTCTTTTATTGTAAAAACTGAAGATGCAACATTTGAATTTGATATTTGGTATTATTGAGTTAAGCATAAGAAATAAGGATTGAAATAAAGGAGATGATAATATTGGATTTTATAAAAAAACCTCAAGATATTGAAAAGAGAAGCTTTGAGATTATTACAGAGGAATTGGGAAAGACGTATGACGATAGGTTTGTAGATGCAATAATTAAGAGAGTTATACATACAACAGCTGATTTTGAATATGCAGAAATTATAGAAATACATCCTGATGTAGTAAAAAACATTATAAATGCGATAAAAAGCGGTTGTAAAATATATGGTGATACACAAATGGTTATGTCAGGAATAAATAAAAGAAGACTCGCAAAATATGGCGTAGAGGTTTGTAACTTCGTTCATGATGAAGATGTTGTAAAGGAAGCTAAAGAGTTGGGTGTTACCAGATCAATGGTAAGTATCAAAAAAGCATGTAAGGATGAAAATGTAAAAATATTTGCAATAGGAAATGCACCTACAGCTATTTTTGCATTAAAAAAACTTATAGATGAAGGCTATGCAAAACCTAATGCCATAATAGGTGTTCCAGTAGGATTTGTTGGAGCGGCAGAATCAAAGGAATTAGTAAAAGAATTAGGTGTGCCATATATTATCACAAGAGGCAGAAAGGGTGGAAGTCCAGTAGCTGCAACTATAATAAATGCGATATTATATCAAATGGATGAATAAAGATGGATAAATATATAGTGAAAAAGGGAAAAAAACTGAGATATGGATTTACTACTGGTTCATGTGCAGCAGCAACAGCCAAAGCAGCGGTGAAAATGCTTTTTGCAGGAAAAGAAATTAAGCATATAGATATTGATACACCTAAAGGGTGGAAATTAAACCTTGAAGTTGAAGATGTAAAGCTGACAAAAACTGTAGTAAGCTGTGCTATAACAAAAGATAGTGGAGATGACCCTGATATCACAAATGGGATAAAAATTTATGCTAAAGTTCAAGCTATAGAAAGCAATATAGTAATAACTGGAGGCAAGGGTGTAGGCGTAGTGACCAAAAAGGGATTGTCAGTAGAAGTAGGAAACCCTGCAATTAATCCTGTGCCAATGGAGATGATAAAAACAGAGGTATCAAAGGTACTGCCTGAAAATAAAGGTGTGAAGATAGAGATATCAGTACCCAAAGGAGAAGAAATAGCAAAAAAAACCTTTAATCCTAAGTTAGGTATAATAGGAGGAATCTCTATCATAGGTACTTCAGGAATAGTTGAACCAATGTCAGAAGAAGCGCTCAAGGATTCATTAGCATTAGAGCTACCTATAATGAAAGAGAACAATTGTGATGAAATAATCTTTTGTAGCGGTAACTATGGACAAGATTTTGTGAAAAATAATGGAATAAAGGCAGATAGAATAGTTAAAACAAGCAATTTTATTGGTTTTATGTTAGATAAAGCTTTAGAAGTTGGTATAAAGAAGATTTTTATTGTAGGACATATAGGTAAATTCATAAAAGTTGCGGGTGGCATTTTTCATACACACAGCTCAGTTGCAGATGGACGGATGGAAATATTAGCGGCAAATTGTGCTATGCTTGGTGCTCCAAAATCATTAATAGAGAAGATAATGAACAGCATTACTACTGAAGAAGCAGTAGAGTATATATATGAGTATAATTTTGAAGCAGTTTTTGATATAATTGCACAAAAAATAAGTGATAGATGTAAAACTAGAGTTTATGATGAAATAGAGATTGGTTGTTTAATATTCTCACAAAATAAAGGACAATTAGGGATATGTAAGAAAGGTAAAAAACTGTTGGAGGATTTTAAAGATGAATAAAATCAAAGTAATAGGTTTAGGACCGGGACATCCTGATTATGTTTTACCAAAGGCTAAGAAAGAAATAGAAGCACTAAATGTTTTAGTAGGCGGTAAAAGAAATTTATTCAGCTTAGATACAAGTGATAAAGCAGTATATGAAATTAAAGGCAATTTAGAAAATATGAACAGCTTTATAAAAGAAAATTTAAAGAATAGTGATATTGGAGTAGTAGTTTCTGGTGACACAGGCTTTTACAGTATGCTTAGATATATAAAAAGAAACTATCCAGATGAACAGATAGAAGTAATACCAGGTCTTAGCTCAATACAGTACATGTTTTCAAGAATAAACGAAAGCTGGGAAGATGCATGTTTGACAAGCTTGCACGGTAGAGAGATTGATTTGAAAAATGTCTTACAGCAATACAATAAAGTTGGAATACTAACAGATAACAAATGGAAGCCTCAAAATATTGCTAAAAAGCTTTTAGAAGAAGGCTATGAAAATAAAATAATGTATGTAGGAGAAAATTTATCATATGATGATGAGAGAATAACAAAAGGTTCATTACAAGTGATAATTAATGCTAAACCATTTAATATGTGTGTGGTGGTGATAACAGATGAAAAGTAATTGGAACTATTCAACACTGGGAATACCTGATGAAATGTTTATCAGAGCAAAAGTTCCTATGACAAAGCAAGAAGTAAGAGTAGTTACTTTAGGAAAATTAAGAATTAATTCCGCTGATACAGTCATAGATATTGGAGCAGGAACAGGTTCACTATCTATAGAAGCAGGATTGGCTGCAAAAAACGGAGTAGTATATGCAGTTGAAAGAAAAGAAGAAGCAGTAAGCTTAATTAAAAAAAACATAGAACATTTTGGTTTATCAAATATAGTAACCATAAAGGGTGAAGCACCTAATTGTATAAATCAAAAATTAATGGTTGATAAAGCTATTATAGGTGGTTCGGGAGGCAAGATAGATGAAATATTTAATTGGCTTGATTTACATCTAAAACCACAAGGCAGAATAGTAGCGAATACAGTAACAATAGAAAATACATATCTATTAATACAAAAGCTTAAAGAAAAAGGATATGAAGATATAGATATTACTCAAATAGGGATAGCTAGAGGTAAAAGCCTAAGCAACCTCACTATGATGATAGGGCAAAACCCAATTTATATAATATCAGCAGCTAAAGGAGTGAGAAAATGACAGGAAAGTTTTATGGTGTAGGTGTTGGACCGGGAGATCCAGAGTTACTTACAATTAAAGCAGTAAAAATACTAAAGAAAGCTGATATTGTAGTAAGTCCTATAACTAAAAATAACAAGAAAAGTGTTGCATTTGAAATAGCTAAGAATTATCTTAGTGAAGATATAGAGTTCTTAAACCTGTTGTTTCCAATGACATATAATCAAGATGAGCTTGATAAAAAATGGTTTGAGAATGCTCAAATAATTAGTAAAGAAGTGGATGATGGGAACAATGTAGTTTTCCTAACATTAGGTGATCCTATGCTTTACAGCACGTATATGTATCTATTACCACATCTATATAAGTTGAATATAAAAGCTGAAACAATATGTGGAGTGAATTCATTTAGTATGTTAGCAGCACGGACAAACATTCCATTAGTAGCTGGAGATGAAAAACTTGCAATAGTTCCATTAAGAAGAAATTGTGAAGATTTAGATGATATATTAGACAAATTTGATAACATAATTGTAATGAAACCATCACATGATAACAAGTTACTTGCACAGAAGCTTGAAGAAAGAGGCTTAACTAAAAACTTCTTACTAATATCAAAGTGCGGGATGGATGAAGAAAATATCTCATATGACATAGAGGATTTAAAAAAAGATGATTTACCATATCTATCAACTGTAATAATAAAGAAGAGAGGGATTTTACATGAATAAAGTATATTTTATAGGAGCAGGACCAGGAGATCCAGATTTGATAACTGTTAAAGGTAGAAAACTTGTAGAAAAAGCAGATATAGTAATATATGCAGGGTCATTAGTAAATCCACAGATAATAGAATGCAGAAAAGCTGACAGCGAGTTATATAACAGTGCAGGCATGACACTTGAAGAAGTTATAGAAGTTATTATAGAGGGAGTTAAAAACAATAAGCTTGTAGCGAGAGTTCATACAGGAGACCCTAGTATCTATGGAGCTATAAGAGAACAAATAGATATATTAAACAAAAATGATATAGAGTGTGAAGTAGTACCAGGAGTTAGCTCATTTACAGCTTCAGCAGCTGCACTAAAAAAAGAATTTACTTTGCCTGATGTATCACAAACAGTAATATGTACTCGTTTAAGCGGTAGAACACCAGTACCAGAAAAAGAAGATCTAGAAGCTTTAGCGTCCCATAAAGCATCTATGGCAATCTTTTTATCTGTACAAATGATAGGTAATGTAGTTCATAAGCTTTCAAAGCATTACAAAATAAATACGCCAATCGCAGTTATACAGAGAGCTACATGGGAAGATCAAAAAATAGTATTAGGAACATTAAAAGATATAGCACAAAAAGTCAAAGAGGCAGGTATAACAAAAACCGCACAGATACTTGTTGGTGATTTTCTAGGTGATGAGTATTCGCTTTCAAAGCTATATGATAAAAGCTTTACTCATGAGTACAGGAAGGGTAAATAATGAAGTGGGCAGGCATTGGACTTACAAAAGGTGCTGTCAGCTTACTGAAAAAGATAAAGGAAACAAATAATCAGATAGATTTATATGTATTAGATAAATTCAAGGAAGAAGATATAGGAGTAATAAAAGGAAGTCTAAAAGAATTTGTTGGAGTATTAATTAAAGAATATGATGTCATAGTCTTTGTAATGGCAACAGGTATAGTTGTTAGGATGATAGCTGATCATATAGTTCATAAAAGCGTTGATCCAGCAGTTTTAGTTTTGGATGAAAAAGGAGCTTTTGTCATAAGCTTGTTATCAGGTCATTTAGGAGGAGCTAATGATATGGCTAAAAAACTTGCCTCTGATATAGGTGCTGTACCCGTTATAACAACGGCTTCTGATGTAAACAACAGCATAGCTGTAGATACATTAGCAATGAAGCTAAATTGTCACATATTAAATATGAATAGTGCAAAAGATATAACAGCTATGATAGTCAATGGTGAAGAGGTAGGAATTATATCTGAAATTCCTATAGCCTTTGATTTACCTAAAAATATAGAATTAATAACAATTGATAAACAAGAATCTAAAAAAGGTATAATTTATATAGGAAATAAAACAAACATGAAATTTATAAAACCAGTATCACAGATAGTACCTAGAAATATAGTTTTAGGAATTGGATGTAGAAGAGGCACGACTAAAGAAAAAATCTTCGAGCTTATACAAAAATCATTTAAAGAGTTACAAATACATCTAAGTGCTATAAATACTATATCGACAGTAGATGTTAAAAAAGATGAAATTGGTATATTAGACATAGCAAAGCATTTTAAAGCTAAATTAGATATAATCAATAGAAGTGAGATAGCGAAAATAGAACATAAATTTGAAAGCTCTGATTTTGTAAAGAAGACAATTGGTGTAGGAGCTGTATGTGAACCGTGTGGTTATATAGCATCAAAACAAGGTAAATGTTTATTAAAAAAAACAAAATTAAGTGGAGTAACATTGTCAGTGTGGGAGGAAGATTATGAGTAAAATATACGTAGTAGGATTAGGACCGGGTAATATCGAATGCATGACACAAGAAGCTATTTCAGCAATAGCTGATAGTGATACAATAGTAGGTTATAAAACTTATGTAGATTTAGTACAAAGTTTAATAGAGGATAAAGAAGTAATATCTTCAGGAATGAGAAAAGAAATTGATAGATGTACAATCGCAGTGACGTGTGCTTTGCAGGGAAAAACAGTAGCTCTAATAAGTAGCGGAGATTCAGGAGTATACGGCATGGCTGGAGCTGTATTAGAAGTAGTAGAAAAATCAGGAGAAGATATTGAAGTCGAGGTTATACCGGGAGTAACTGCCGCGAATGCAGCCGCAGCGTGCTTAGGAGCACCATTGATGCATGATTTTGTGGTGATTAGCCTCAGTGATTTGTTAACAGACTGGGGGCTTATAAAGAAAAGATTACATTGTGCAGGTGAAGGAGACTTTGTTGTATGCTTATACAATCCAAAAAGTAAAGGCAGACCAAAGCATATAGAAGAAGCAAGGAGAATACTATTACAATATAAAGAAGGTACAACACCAGTAGGAATAGTTAGAAATGCAAAAAGAGACGGTCAGCAGGTGGATATAACAACATTAGATGAAATGCTAAATAAAGAAATAAACATGTTTACAATGGTTATAATAGGTAATAAGAGCTCATATATAAAGAATAACAAAATAATAACCCCAAGGGGGTATAAAGTGTGATTTTAGTTTTGTCAGGAACAAAAGATGGGAGAGAGCTAATAAACATATTGTTAAAACAAGGCTTTAAAGTTCTGGCATATACAGCAACTCAGTATGGGAAAACTTTAGTTAACAGGCATGAAAATTTGAAGGTAGTAGCTAATAAATTAAACAGTGATGATATGAAAGATGTTATAACAGAATATAATATTTCACATGTAGTAGATGCAACTCATCCGTATGCTGAAAATGTTTCAAAAAATGCAATATCAGCTTGTAAACAGCTGAATATAGAATATATAAGATTTGAAAGAAAATCAACTGATATTGATATAGAAGAAAAGCTCATGTTTAACAACTTTGAAGAAGCTGCAGTTTGGTTGAAGGACAAAACAGGAAATATTATGCTAACTATTGGAAGTAATAATTTAAAAGTATTTACATCTCTTATAAAAACTGATAAACTATTTGTAAGGGTATTACCAACGCAAAAAGTAATACAAATGTGTGAAGACATTGGATTAAGACCTAAAAACATAATAGCAATGCAGGGTCCATTTTCAAAAGAGCTTAACAAAGCTTTATTTAATCAATATGATATAAAATATATGGTTACCAAAGATAGCGGAAATATTGGCGGGACGAAGGAAAAACTGGAAGCTGCTAAAGAATGCAATATAACAACATTAGTAATAAAAAGACCTCAAATTGATTATGGCATTAAATATTATGATTTCGATTCAATAATACATAGATTAAAATAGTTTAGGAGATGTTGTATGGCAAATAGTTTTTATGAAAAAGTAGAGATTAATCCTGTCATAGCTGCGGCAGGCAGCATAGAAAAACTGGAAGAAGCATTAGTTTCACCATGCGAAATAATATTTTTACTAACTGGTAGTATTTTCAATCTAAAAAACTTAGTAGAAAAATGCAAGAAGCATGATAAAAGTGTATATATACACATTGATTTACTAGACGGATTTTCGAGAGACATAGTTGCATTAAGATATATAAGTGAAAACATAAAACCAGATGGTATAATAACAACAAAAAGCAATTTGATTAAACCCGCAAAAGAGCTAGGTTTATTTACAATACAAAGATTATTCATGTTAGATTCTCTTTCATTAGAAACAGGTATAAAATTAATAACAAACACAAAACCAAATGCAGTAGAAATTATGCCCGGTATAATGCCAAAAGTAACAAAAATACTAAGCAGTCAAGCAAAAGTACCAATCATAACAGGAGGACTAATAATAGACAAAGAAGACGTAATACAAAGCTTAAAAGCAGGTGCCATAGGGATTTCAACAAGTCAAAACGATATATGGTACATGTAATGAAAGGAATCAAATAAAAACGAAATTAAAGTTTATCCTCATTTTAATATATTACTTAACCTTTGCAGTAGTTTGATTACTGCAATTTTTTTGTGCAGAAAAAGAAGGGGGTTTAGTTAATGGTTTACTGTTATGGTAAATAAGAGTATAATGGTGTTGGGGGTTGGGTTAGGATGGTTCGTGAATGTAGGAGTTAGGCAACAGAAAAATAATATTTTTTAGAAAAACGGTATAGTTTAACATAGCTTTTTTAAATAAAACATATATTTAGGAGGTATAAGTATGAGAATTACAAATATAAAGTTATATGGTTTTAAAGATAAAAAGAGGATAGTTAATTTATCTTTTCCAGAAGAATCTGTATCTGTAATTTATGGTGTTAATGGAAGCGGAAAGACATCTTTATTAAAAGTTATTAATGCAATATTAATAAAAGATGAAAGTACGTTATTGAAAGAAAATATTAATATAATTGAAATTACTTATAAGGAGAATAGATCAAGGAAGAAGAGTATTTCTATAAAAAGGAAAAATGTTGAATCGAATTATAGCGATGAGTTAGGTGAAATTCTAGTGTCTGATTTTCCAAATAAGAATAAAGAACAAATAATTCAATACATATTATCAAATCACGAAACAGAGGATAAATATGATTGGAATCAATTTGATGAAAGTAATCTTGGAGATGTATCATCTATTCTTTTTGGAGTAAATAGAGGTATTAGCACACCAGTTAATATTCCTATAGATCAAATCGAAGATTTCATAAAAAGTCGTGGTATTAAATATGGATTAAGTAGAAACGCGGGAATATCGTTAGCAGAAGATTTAACAGATTACTTAAATAGATATCGAATAAAAAGAAACCGTAATATACAAAGAAGAAAAACTTATAATTTGGATACCAAAAATTGTATACTCGATAAAATCGATATGGAAACAGTTGAAGAATTAATTTTTAATAGATTCAAATTAGCTAATCTCAAAAAGACTGAAAGAGTGAATAATGCATTATTTGAAACGTTATCAGATGCAATATATTCGGATGAGCTAGATAATGGTAAAAAAATACACCAAATTCCAGAAGGATTTGAGACAACTTTAATAGAGAATAGAGATAAATTGCTTGAGGCTTTACGTAATAGCCCTGATAATACTTTACAGAAAAATATAATTAAAATAATGGAGAAAAAGAACATTAAAAAAATTTTAGGTGAGTGTAAAAAAAATGATTTATTGTTAAATTTACTAGTTAAGATGATTGAAGAATTAAAGGAAGAAGAGAGTATTTTAGAATCAATCAATCTATTAGAAATGATATTTAATCGTCAAATAAGCTCAAATAAGAAGCTTGTTGTTGACAAGGATGGCGTATATATAAAATTTAAGGATGAAGAGAATAACCATGGATTAAGTGGCTTATCAAGTGGAGAACGACACTTGCTATCATTTCTTACCATATTTTTGATAGATGCAAACCAAAGGGACTTAATTATGATTGATGAGCCAGAACTTTCATTGAACTTAAAATGGCAAAGAGAAATTTTAGAAATTCTTCAAATTGTTGCTCCAGCATCTCAGATTATTGTAGCCTCACATAGTCCAGCAATTTCTAGACGAAATACGAATTATTTAGTTAAATTAAGTTAGGAGGATAACTTATGCATGAAGATATGGAGCAATTAATTGAAGAGCTTTTTAATGAAGCATTAATGACAGAAACACCATTAGTTATTGTAGAGGGTCAGGATGATATCCAATTCTATGAGAATTTAGCAAATTCTATAAGTAAAGAAATACTAGTAATTGCTATAGAAAATATTAAAGACTACTCTGAAGGTTGTGAAAATGTTATAAAAGCAATTAAAAGCATGCAATCAGTAATAGTACTGAAGAATTATTATAAAAAATATTTGTTAGGTATAGTTGATAGAGATAGTAGATATTTTAAAAACTCAATACCAAATATAGAGTGTTTGTTTATATTAAAATATTATTCATATGAGAGTCACATGGCGAATAGAAAAGCCTTATATAATATTATTCAATATATAACAGGTGTAAGCCAGAGTATGATAAATGAAGAAGTATTAAGGTATGTTGAAAAAGATTTATTTAGTGATTTTCAAGAATTATATTATATAAGTCTTGAAGCATTAAAATTTGCAGTTGATGATGGATATAATAATCTTGTTAGATATAAAGATAAAGCAGGTAAGTTATTTGGTGAAAATAAAGATAAATTATTATCAGAGCTTTATAAAAAGAAAAAAAACTTAGAAATATTCGCCAATGAAAGGAATATTTTAATTGGCGATATCAAATACATTGCTAAAGGGAAATGGTATTTACATGTATATGCAAAAAGTACATTTAAAAATATTAAAACTTTACATATTGCTTGTAAAAATAATAATATAGAACAGTGTCAATATTGTAGAGTTGGAAAATTTAATAAATGTCTATACAAACCGAAAAGTAATTTCCAGCTAGGTCAAATTCTAAAGTTATTATTGACAAGCTATGATGAAGAGGAGGTATCTTACATAAAAGATAGACTTAGACTTTTAGCCTAATATTATTTAATGTAACTGATATTGGATTATCTTTAATGCTAATTGTAATTTGATAAGGAATATAATAGTTAATACCAATAACAGTATAAAGTTTATTATAATCTACCAAGTTTTGATATTCAAATGGTAAAAGTCCTTCTATATAAACTTTTGAACCTAAATCTAATTTTGATTTCATAGCTACACCTCAATAATTATTATTAACATATAGTATCTGCTTTAGTCAGTTTGATTTACATAGTTTATTATATGAAGTATTAAACAATTTGATTACACCCAATGGGACAATACACCCACTGGGGCAATGACATCAACCTAAGAATACAAAAATTAGCAATACACCCACTGGGGATGGTTCTTTTTGGGTGACATGCGTGTCGATATAATGATAATTAATAGTGTCTAAGCATGGATGATAAGACATACACAGGACTCAAAGACATTTTTGAAACATATTTACTGGAAGGAGGGACTGATCTTAGACACATACAGGAACTTCAAGTGCATTCAAGTCCAAAAACTACAGAGATATATACACATGTTACATAAAATAGTCTTAGAAATATATAAAGTCCATTGGATAAATGATTAAGTAGGAGAGTTCTACTACAGGAAGATTTCACGAACCAAAGTTCGTAAATCCTTCTAATATTAGTGGTATTCACGAATTTTGGTTCGTGAATGCAAGAGTTAGGTGAAAGATTAATGTAATTTGAGAGTGTAGCTGTATGGTATTTTAATTAATTATTTTGAGTATTTGAAAAATATATGAAGTTAATCAAGATTATATTTGACGGAGGTGTTTTGGATTGGAAAAATATATTGCTCTTTTACGTGGCATAAATATTAGCGGAAAAAATAAAGTATCAATGCCCTTATTAAAAATTGCATTTGAAGATGTAGGTTTTTTAGATGTTAGCACCTATATCAATAGTGGGAATGTTCTTTTTTCCAGTGATATTAGTGATAAAGACAAAATAATCAATCGGTGTAAAGCAATCATTGAAGAAAGATTTATGATAAGTGTTCCTGTGGCAATCATATCACTAAAAGAATTATCGGAAGCCTTGAATAACGCACCAAAATGGTGGGATATAAAGTCGGATAAAGAAGTAATACATCAGGCTATATTCCTTATTTCACCCATTACTGTTAAAGAAGTATATAAGGCAGTTGGAGATGCTAAACCAGAATATGAACAGGTTGATTACTATAAAAATATTATTTTCTGGTCTGCACCAAGAGTAACATTATCAAAAACGAGATGGTATAAAATCGCAAGTTCTTCAGTGAACAATAACGTAACAATTAGGAATGCCAGCACTACAAAAAAATTGCTTTTACTATCAAATGAGTGAATCTATTATGAGTATAAAATTAAGTTGTTAAAATTATAAAATAAAATTATGATGGAGATGGATAGTCGAGTAGTTTACATTAGTCCTACACCTAACAATAAAGTACACCCACTGGGGACGGTTCTTTTTGGGTGACGCGAGTGTTTAAGCATGATGATAAGCCACAGAACTTAAAGACATTTTTACGACATATTTACTGGCAGGAGGGACTAATCTTAGATATATACAGGAACTTCTAGGCATTCAAGTCTAAAAACTACGGAGATATATACATGTTACAAAAAATAGTCTTAGAAATGTCCAAAGACCATTTGATAAAATGATGAAGTAGGAGGAGTTCTACTACGACACCCACTGGGGACGGTTCTTTTTGGGTGACGCGTGTGTCTATATAATGATAATTAATAGTGTCTAAGCATGAAGATAAGCATATGGCATCATTAGAAAGTTGTAACTTCAAATTAAAAGTGACGTTATGGAGTTCTACTACAGGAAGATTTCACAAATAAAATTTTGTAAATCCGTATGATATCAGTAACAATCACGAATTTTAGTTAGGGATTGTAGGAGTTATGCAAAGTGATAATTGTGAAAAATAAAATATCAAGGAATAGTAAATCTTAAAACTGTTTCAAAAATTTTACAAAGGCAGTGATTATAGATGGATAGAAATATAATTAAGAGTGAATTAGATAGCATTGACTTAATAGAAAGTGAGATTGAGCAAATTAAAAAAACCCAATGGGGACGGTTCCAATTTGGGTGACGTAGGCGTCGATATAATGACAATTAATAGTGTCTAAGCATCAAGATAAGTCATATACAGAACTTAAAGACATTTTCGCAACACATTTACTGGAAGGAGAGACTAATCTTAGATACATACAGAAACTTCTAGGACATTCAAGTCCAAAAACTACAGAGATATATACACAAGTTACATAAAATAGTCTTAGAAATATACAAAGTCTATTGGATAAAATGATTAAGTAGGTGAGGTTCTACTACAGGAAGATTTCACGAAACAAAATTCGTAAATCCTTCTAATATTAGTGGTATTCACGAACTTTGGTTCGTGAATGCAAGAGTTAAGTGAAATTTTCATCCTTTATTTGATTAGGGATTAGATTTTGGGTGTTTGAAAGACTAGGGCATTATAGGTATTTAGCTTGCTCAAGGATTATTGAGAATATTTAAAGCTATTAGTAGTGAAAGGGTGATATCAAATGGCAGATGAAAAGTATAAAAGTTATAATCGTATTCACAATTATAAAAACCCATCTGATATTGAAAAAAGCAAAATAAAAAAAGAGACAGAGCAATATAAAAAATATAATAAGAAGATTAAAAAGTTAAGTAATCAAATAGTTAATAATTATGAAGATATTGATGATTCAATATTTGAACACCCACTGGGGACGGTTCTTTTTGGGTGACATGCGCGTCGATATAATGATAATTAATAGTGTCTAAGCATGGATGATAAGACATACACAGGACTCAAAGACATTTTTGAAACATATTTACTGGAAGGAGGGACTGATCTTAGACACATATAGGAACTTCTAGTGCATTCAAGTCCAAAAACTACAGAGATATATACACATGTTACATAAAATAGTCTTAGAAATATATAAAGTCCATTGGATAAAATGATGAAGTAGATGAGTTCTACTACAGGAAGATTTCACGAACCAAAGTTCGTAAATGCAAGAGTTAGACGACATGCGCTTGATGGCAAGAAAATTGTACATAAAAGGTGGTAGATAATTTGAGGAAGTTTATACAATATACAACTTTAGCTATATTATTATGGTTTGGTTTTCATATTGTCATAATAGTTTTTGATGGTTTAAATGATGACCTTGAGTTTGTGGACGTTGGTGTAGTCTTGGGGAATAAAGTAGAACTTGATGGTCAACCGTCAAAGAGACTTCAAAGAAGATTAGACAGAGCAATTGAGCTTTATGAGAATAAATATTTTAAATATGTTATAGTAAGTGGTGGTATAGGTAAAGAAGGATTCGATGAAGCCAGAGTAATGAAAGACTATTTGATACAAGCAGGCATTCCTGAGGATAGAATTATATTAGATAGCAAAGGTAGTAATACATTTATGACAGCAAAGAATTCAAAAGAAATAGTGGAAGAAATGAATTTAAATTCCGTAATGATAATATCCCAGTACTATCATATTAGTAGGACAAAACTAGCTTTCAACAAAGTAGGTTTTGACAAGGTATATTCTGCACATGCTAGGATATTTGAAATTAGAGACATCTATTCTTTAGTAAGAGAGTTTATTGCTTATTACAAGTATTTGGTGAGTTGAAACTGTAGGGTAGCCCATCGCCTAACACAGTTTTTGCGTAAAGGGTTACTAGGGCAGGTTTTTGGGGATTATACACCCACACCTTCTTACTGGGAGCGAAGCTCCGCCAAGGAGTATTCCTTATGGGACCAACTCGACGACGTCTCAAATGCAGGACGTTATATGAAAAGAATTCAATCTTATGGGTCTTTTTTGCTTATGAATTAGTATAGGGTTAAATAGAAAGAAGGGAATTACTAGACATATTAAGGAGGTTTTTGTATGAAATTTGAGATAATTGGGAGTGGTGGCTGTGTAGCATTACCAAAACCTTTATGTAATTGTAGTGTTTGTAAAGAAGCGAGAGAAAAAGGAAAACCCTATTCGAGATATGGATGTTCATTATTTTTACACGATATAAGTCTTTTGATAGATACTCCTGAAGATATTGTTCATGCAATAAACCATAGTAGCATTACTGAGATTAAAACTGTGTTGTACAGTCATTTAGATCCAGACCATACATTAGGTTTTAGAGTATTTGAACATTTGAGATTAAATTGGTTTGATATATCAGAAGGAAGAGAGTGTAATGAACCAATCGATGTTTTAGCAATGCCTCATGTAATGGATGATTTGAATACAATTAAATCAAAATATGGTACTTACTTGGATTATTATGAAAATACGCGAAACTTGATAAAACGTTATAAAGTAGAAGAATACAAAGAGATAGATGGAATTT